>NZ_JAGGQC010000007.1:0-249273 GCF_018613455.1 Bacillus sp. ISL-78 | reverse complement strand
TTCCCGCAGGAGTCTCGTACACCCGCTCCAATCAACTTTGTCTTACCTTTTAGATAGAACCTTTTGCCTGGAGTCATTTTTGTTTTAAAATAGAAGTATTAAAACTTGAGGTGATGAGAATGCTTTCTAAACCATGATTCTATTCAGCGAGATCAACTTGAAATGATTACTTTAGATCAACTGGTGTGGTGCCACCGAACCATTTGGTTCGCAAAATAGAGGCTGCCATTGACTTCACTTTCATTTATGACTTGGTGAAAGATATGTATTCAGAGATAGGACGCCCAAGTATTAATCCCGTTATTTTAGTTAAACTGACTTTCATTCAATATACCTTCGGTTTTCGTTCTCATGCGTAAAACGATTGAAGAAGTTGAAACCAATATGGCTTACCGTTGGTTCTTAGGCTATGGTTTCCAAAGTACAACGGATTCGAGAGTGGTTACTATGTGAAAGATGAACGAACAAAACAGTTTGCCTATTCATTCCACGCGGCCGCAGACCGTAACGGTTTTGTATTGGGAACGATTGTAACACCTGGAAATATACATGACAGCCAGATCTTAGAGCCACTAGTTGAACAAGTGATTGAAAAAGTTACACGTCCTCGCACTAAAGAAGGATTTTTCCGCAAACAGGACTATGTATACGATAAACATTTTGATTGTTACCTTTGCCCTTCGGGCGAGCTATTAAAGTACTCAACAACAAATAAAGAGGGCTATCGCGAGTATAAAACCCCCAAACACATCTGTGCAACATGCTCATTTTTATCTCGATGTACAGAAAGCAAAGACTGTCAAAAAGTGGTGACACGGCATATCTGACAAACACATATGGAAGAAACAGACCATCTGCGTCATCATCAAGATGTAAAACCTATATATGCGAAGCGTAAAGAAACGATTGAGCGTGTATTCGCAGATGCAAAAGAAAAGCATGGTATGCGTTGGACTACTTTAAGGGGACTTAAAAAATTGTCGATGCAGGCGATGCTTACTTTCGCTGCCATTAATTTAAAGAAGATGGCCAATTGGACATGGTGAGGTCCAAAAATGGCCTAACATAGTGGGCTCGAAGAGCCCACTATGTTAGGCCAAAATTAAAGGGAATTTCAAAAGGGGTTCAGAATTTTTTAATTCCGAACCCCTTTTGTCTACAAACTGAGGTATGATCCCTTTAGGGATCATACCTTTTTATCAAATGTGTTTCCTTTGGATCAATTTAGCCCATTTTTCCATTTACGGGAATGATCATCGTAACGGTCGTTTCTTTTTCAGAGGACTGTACATGAATCTCTCCATCATATCTGTTCACTAAGTCGTCGACGATGAACAATCCTTGTCCGCGAACTTTGCCCTTTTGTGCCTTTTTGGTTGAAAAACCGCTGGCGAATATATTCTCCAGATCTAATTCCGAAATCACGGGTCCAGTGTTCGTTACCATAAACGTATACTTTTCATCATCAGCTTTGCAGGCAATGTTCATTCGGCGTTCTTGCTCTGGCAATTCAATTGTTGCCTCAATAGCATTGTCGATAACATTTGATAATAATTTTATCAAATCGATTGTTTTGATCCGATCGAAGGATTTGGGTGAAACATCAATTTCGATATCGATATTATAATTCTGGGCCGAGAGCCTTTTAGTCTCCAACAGGACAGATAAGCCCGGATGAATCACATCCAATTTCATCGATTCAATTGAATGCACTTCTTTTGAAAGCCCTGTTAAGTATTCGAGTGCTTTTGCGTTCTCCTCTAATTTAAGCAGTCCATGTATCACCTGAATATGATTGGAAAAATCATGCCTTAATGAGCGGACTGAAGCAAATAGAGATTGAAATTCCGATTGATACGTATCTTCCGTATCCCCTACTTCACGTGTCAGTTCCTTTTGATACCATTTTTGAATGACAAAAAAGGTAACCAGCAGCATGATGACAAATCCACCATTATAAACAAGAATGGCAATGCTGCTTTTCAATACCTTGCCGTTAATGGCGTTAATATCTTCAGCGCTCACATCAATGCCCAAAAAACCAATAATGTCGCCATCTTTATTTTTCATTGGCACTCCCACAGACAAATACTCACCATACTCCGGATCTTCT
Organism: Bacillus sp. ISL-78; assembly: GCF_018613455.1. Taxonomy (NCBI): domain Bacteria; kingdom Bacillati; phylum Bacillota; class Bacilli; order Caryophanales; family Bacillaceae; genus Bacillus; species Bacillus sp. ISL-78. The sequence goes on along the minus strand of NZ_JAGGQC010000007.1, from coordinate 247,160 downwards.
AGAATCCCGGTAATGAAGCTTTTGCCTTCATACCCCTGTTTGACCTGCTCTGGCGGAACAGTACATGCACCACCGATAGGAAAATCCCCTTTATGATCTTTAGAAAATCCAGTAATCATGCACTTGGATACTGTAGGATTATCAATCATGATGGTATAAACATATAATGCTCCTATTTTTTCACGTGCATCCTCTAAGTAAGCTTTTATATCCATATAATCCCGGCTCTTTACTTGGTTATTGAAAAATCGCTGATAGGCCTCCATATCCATCGAGTCGGCTATAGATCTAGCAGCTACCAAGTTTTGATTAGCAACGGATTTTTGCACAGAATTTTTAATGCTTAAATATGTTGAAAACATATTTAGAAGAATGAAAACAATCAATAAAAGTATGGTCAAATAAAGAAGTGCCCTTAACTTTTTATTTTTCATAGGATTAAACTTACCTCATCTCTAGCAGCTAAAAGTTAACGAACCTATTCTGAGTTTACTATATTAAGGGATAAAGAAATAGGGAAAAATCTAATGTTCTCTATAATCCCAGGCATATAATACTATAATAAATCAAGTAATTAACAGATCACCCACTATTTTTTTGATCATATGACTTTTATATTTTAATCTAAAACAATTTGATTATTAATATTTTCCAATAAATCATTTTATCTCCACAAATAATTATTTTAATATAATTTTTCATAGGAAAACGATAAAAATAAAAGTTGTGGGGTTTGATATTTCTGCTTCAAATAAATAATTTTACCCTTTATATGAAAATATTACAAGAATACAGAGGATTGAGTTGTAAAATAATACCATAATCCATATGATTTGTGCAAAATAGTGATTAATTCTCTTTCAATAGTACATATTGACTAATTTATCATCAATGAAAGGCCGTTTCAATGAGAAGACTCCTGAATAAAAAAATGGAATCTGGGACTCAACCCCAGATTCCATTTATAGCTTTTATTTAATCGAATTGATGACTGCCCGCTCATACATCTTTTTAGTTACTTCATAGTATAGCAGTTGAAAAAGAAAATACGTTGCGATGACCATGGCCGAGTAGACAAACAAATTCGACCCCAATAAATTGCTTAATGCCACGTAGGCGACTATGGCATGAATCACCCCTATCAGAAAAGGAGCGAAAAAGAGGATGCGTATTTCCGCACTTAAAATTTTCCGTATTTCTTTTTTTGTCAACCCCAATCGATGAAGGGCATGGATTTGGATTTTTTTATCTTCTAAATTTGTAAAAACTCGCAGATACATCATGCTCCCTTGGACGATAAAGAATAATAGACTGACAAACAAGCCTATAAAAAGAATCAATATGCTTCCCTGTTTCATTTCTTGATAAATCGGAGCTCTTGTTTGCACTTGATTAGGATTATTAGACATTTGTTCGATTTCAATGGATGTTTCCATTGATTCTTCCCAATCTTTAACTTCATACCCCCGTACTCTTGCCATCTCTTTTAATGGCACATCGGCAGTGATTTCATGATACAGCTGATCATCGACCACCATCAGGGTGGTTGCTGCTTTTATGGGTGCGACTATCGATTGATTGCGCTGACCAATCATTGTTACTTGAATGGTTCGATTGCCAAAGTGCAGTTCCTTTTGTTCTCCCTTGTGGACAAATTGATAGTCCAGTCCTCCATAAGGAAAAATATATAATGCTTCTTTTCCTGATAACTTTGCTGGTTCAATTTTTCGCAATGCAGCCGTATTGTTATAATCACTTTCCGAGATTAATAATGACCTATTTTCATTGGATTCCCCCGTTCTCATATCGGGTAGCATGTGGGTAATGGGGACACCAGTCATATTTACTTCGTAAAGGATCTTGAATCCATCTTCCTTTAATGTTTTCTCCACTGCGGATGGTTCAATAACCGAATAAACGGAAGCGTCATTTTCAACCCAGCCAATTGATTGCGGTATGTTATCCACCCCTTGCTTTTTTAAATCTGCACTGAACATGAAAAGTGTTCCAGCAGCTGTCAAAATCACGGCTGTAATGATCGAGGTCAAAAAGAATAACCTGGAATAGTCCTTAATATTGAATATCAGGTTTGTTTGAGTAATTAAATTCGTTCCGCCATATAAGCTTTTCTTCTTCCGGTAAAGCCTGCTGCATAGAGAGACAATGCTTTGGCTGAATAAAAAATAGGTGCCGATCAGTACGAAGAATACTATGGGCAATACTCGAATATAAGAATTGTTCAACGACATCGTACCTGCCAGATAATAAGAAATGCTTAAGCAAACTGCTGATAATGCAACTAACCACTTTGAAACGAAGGGAGTCTTTTTTGGTTTTTGTTTATCTTTTAGTAAATCGACTACCTCCGTATTTCCTATGTGGAACAATGAAAGGAGCGATAATAGCTGAAATAGCAAAATGAAACCAACAATGGTATAAATAAAGGCCTCGGGGACAATGACAAACGATATTGGTTGCTCTACAGCCAGTAACCAAGAAACTGCCATTAAGAACAACTTTGAGAACAAAAACCCTAAGCCAACTCCAATCAGGATAGATATGAGGGAAACCATCGTTTGCTCCAGGTAAATCAGTTTTCTAAGTTGGGATTTGGACATTCCAAGCAGTGTCAGCAGCCCAAACTCTTTTTTTCGCGGCTGTATAAATGCTGCATTCGAATAAGCGATAAAAAAAACTGAAAATATGATGATCACTATTTCAGCTGCAATGAGTCCCCCGCTAATTAACTGTCCCCCTGGAATATTCGCATGGACCACATCAGGATGAAAGATAAACGATGCATAAATAAAAAAGATTGAGACGGAAAGGACAATACTGAAAAAATAAGCTAGATAACGTTGTGCATTTCCTTGAATATTCCTCTTAGCGAGAAGTCGGATGTTCATGATAGACTCCTCCCAAAACACTTAACGTATCTAAAATCCTTTGATGGAAGCTCTGTCTTTCCCCTCCGCTATGAACCTCCGAAAAGAACCTGCCATCCTTTATGAATAGAATCCGGTCACAGAAGCTGGCGGCAGTTGGGTCATGAGTGACCATGAGGATGGTTGCTCCCTTTTTCTCCTGAAGTGTCGTGAGGGTATCCATTACCTGCTTGGCAGATTTGGAATCCAAATTACCAGTAGGTTCATCCGCTAAAATAATGGAAGGTTCATGAATCATCGCTCTTGCACAAGCCGTTCGTTGCTGCTGACCTCCAGAAATTTCAAAAGTCCTCTTTTCTAAAATCCCTTCTATACCAAGAAGGCTTGCCAACTGATTTACCCTATATTCCATTTCCTCCAGTTTATAATGATCTAACGCTAGAGGAAGGAGGATATTTTCGCGAACGGTAAGTGTATCAAGAAGGTTGAAGTCTTGAAAAACAAATCCAATTTCCCTTCTGCGAAACAATGCCAGGTCCTGATTGTTTAATTCATTAGGATTTTGATCATTTAGAATGACTGTACCTGTGGTGGGTTTATCAATCGTGGCCATTAAGTTAAGTAGAGTGGTTTTCCCGCTGCCGGATGGACCCATCACTCCGACAAATTCCCCTTTCTGTACATTCATGGTGAAATTATGTAACGCCTTATGAAATAAATTCCCCTGCTTTTGAAAATAAGTTTTGGATAGTTGTTCCGCTTTTAAAATCGACATCTTTAAATACCTCCCTTTCTTACCGTAAGTATAATGAATAAAGCGGGAGGCTCCCATCGAAGTTTATTACATAATCGTTTAGCACCCTTACAATTCTGTCACCTTTCATGTAAGGTATTTGTCTTAAAGAGAAACTCCACAGTAGTCCCTTCGGATACAGTCGATTGGATGGTAACGACATGCCCGAGTCTGTTAACGATTTCTTTCACTAGATATAGTCCCATTCCGGTTGATTCTTGTTTGACTCGCCCGTTCTCACCAGTAAAGAATGGTTCAAACACCCGCTTTACATCATGTGGGACGATTCCAACTCCCTGATCTGTTATCCTAAGGAAAATCTCCGACTCTTTTTCAATGATATTGAACGTTATGCTGTCATGTTCTTCCTGCCTTGAATACTTCAGTGCATTAAAGACCACCTGACTAATGGCGAAGTGGAGCCACTTACGATCCGAATGTACATATACATTCTCATGCTCCGTTTCAAGCCTGGGATATATGAACCGTTTGATGAACTGTTTTTTTTCCTCGTTAATTACTTGCTTGACAAGATTAATTAAGTCAACCCGCTCCGATTTTACATCCTCCGAAAAACGCTGCAGCCTTGCTCCATGCAATATAATTTCCAACCCTCTGCGAAATCGATCATTTTCTTCTTCTATCTCTTTAAGATAATCCTTCATTGGCTCATTCGAAAATGTCCTTTTGCCTTCTTGAATCAGTAAGGAAATGACTGAAACAGGTGTCTTCATTTGATGAACCCATTGATGAATCAATAGCTCATATTGCTCCTTCTGTTTGATTTGTTCTTGTAATTGCCCAATGGTTACCTTGTTCATTTGTTGAAAAAGCTCCATCCACAACTTTTGTTCATTTGTCAAAGGTTCCCTAAAGGCTTCGACATATTCAAACGACAGGCTCGGTTCTTGCTTCATCCTTGCTATTTGATTAAGGAAACGGTATTGCCTTATGTAATCGGCGCCTAAAAATATAAGCATCATAAAAAACGCGAGAATAATTAAATAGATGATATTTGAAATCGATATGTGATTCCCCGCTTCCAGAACGGCTAATGCATAAGCAATAATAAGCAGGCCTACCAGTAGAACGGTATAAAATATAAAATAAAGACGGTCTTTTATAAAGGATTTCAGATTCACTTTTCTTCACCTTGCACTATTTTTAGTCGATATCCTTTCCCCCTGCTAGTTGTTATAGCATGCTTGATGCCAATATCCTCAAGTTTTCTTCGTACCCTTGTGACATTGACGGTCAATGTATTGTCATCAACAAATGAATCGTCATTCCATAATGCTTCAAGTAACTCTTCACGAGAGACGATGGTGTCATACTGTCGTAGTAAACAACTTAATAATTTCAACTCATTTTGAGTTAACGTTACCTGATTGTCTTGATATTCGATCATCGCCTTTTCCGTATAAAGAGTTAATCCTTCCATTTCCTTTACTTGCTGATGGAATGAAGATATATCAGCATATTCACCATACACCCTACGTAGGACACTCTTTATTTTCGCTAATACCACTTCCAAATGAAACGGTTTTGTTAAATAGTCATCTCCCCCATATTCAATGGCCATGACTTGGTTCATTTCATCTGTCCTTGCAGAGATGAATATAACGGGAACCTTCGAAACCGTCCTTATTAGCCGGCACCAATGGAACCCATCATAATAGGGCAGATTAATATCCAATAAAACCAAATCTGGCTTTATTTCTTGGAACTCCGCAAAAACTTGGTCCAACTGCTTCACTTCAAAAACCTCATACCCATACCTTTTTAAATAATTGACCAAGATTCCAGCTATTTTGAGATCGTCTTCAACCAATAATATTTTATACATTATTATCTCCTCATTAATATGACAATAAAAAACCTTGAATGGCATGAGCCAATCAAGGGGATTACAATAAAATTAGATTTCCTCCGGGACTTTCAAACCCTCAATGAAGGATTTAAAACTCGATGCAACTTTATAAATGTTTTCATCCTGGCTTGATGGATCCGAATACCAACCCTGATCCCAGAAGTAAACTCCCTTTTCTTCTTCATTATTTATCAGCAAGATTTTACCTGCACATGTATCATTACCTATTATAATGCAATTCTTATGTAAGTCTTCTCTGTTTTCTTCATGCGATTTCTGTAAATCCAGTTCTTTATCTTGAAGCTCTAATCCATAAAGTGCTTGCAAGCATACGAGTGTGTCTAATCCATCTACATAAAACTTACAGTTTTGAACCGTAGTTGTGCCGCCATTATGCTTAAGGAGAAATTGTTTATAGTCTTCAGGAATTTCAAAACCCACAAACTTCTGAAAATTATTCACTGCTTCTTCTGTCGCTTTGCCATATCCAGTAATACTCACCATTGTATCGACTCCATTTCACTTTTTGTAGTAAAATCAATAGAACTAATTGCGGTTTATTAATACCTTTTCTTAATGGAGAACCTTAAATATAAATTATTCATTATTACTTTAGAAAATAATCCTTTTTTTAAATATATTAACATAATTTTACTATCCTTTTCAGTATTTTCTGATATATTTTTTGACAATTTCGTTGCTTTTCACTAAGAAAATAGCTTTTTTTAATCGAAGTTTTGTCGAAAAATCGATAAATTTTATACTTACGCAGATATATCAGAAGTTTTCGATGAAATATCTCCATTTCCGAAAATATATTCCCGATTTCGCAGATAAATATATTATTCTATAAAAAAAGGCGCCCACTTCATCTTCAATATTGGGCGCCTTTTCTCTATTTATCATACAATTTTATAGTCTTCATACGTAATTAATAACCTGCTCATAGAAACTGTCTCAGCACGAAGCTTATTCTTGTCACGACAATAAGCAATGATGGAACTATTAGGAACTTTAGCTGTACAATTCCATTTACTATATTTTTCATTATACCTAGAGGATATTTCGATAATCTCACCACGTACCTTTAACATCCTGCGTTCTACCAAGGGCATCAACTCCAATTCCGATAATAGTATATACCCTAAATCAGATAAAATATTCTTGAAGCTCATTCCGTCAAAGATTATGGACATTATAGCAAACAAAAAGGTGTCTGCTATTGATTTATTACTATAGGAAACGCAAGGTAGAATGTCTCTAATCCCCTCTTTATTTAAGGTATTATAACCAGAATAATCTTAATATTCTTTTGGAATATTAAGATAAATCAAAAAAACCACCAAATAACTCTTAATTATTACGATAAAATTATATTCGTATCACAAAAGAAATATTTGAAATTAAGAGATTAGAGTCGTATGATTAGTAGTATCGGCGGAAAAAACATTAATCAAAATAATTAAGTTTAAAGGGGAATTAGATATGGTAGACGTAATGTCAAAACCTGAACATGAAGCACTTAATATTTCTGCAAACCAAGAGCAATTGGATATCTTAGATCAGCTTTTAAAGCCTGAGGTTCAGGAATCATTGAACACTTTAGTCGAGCAGTTACCAAAACTGACTGAGTTAGTGAATATTTTAACAAAGTCTTATGATTTCGCTCAATCGGTTGCGACTGATGATGTGTTGAAAAATGATACGGTCAGCGCCATTTCGGAGATCGCCACACCTGTAGTCCATTCAGTGAAAGAGCTTGCGGCAAATGCCATCGAAGCTAAGGATCGTGCAGAAGCGAATAATGATGTGATCGGTCTTTTTGGTCTGTTAAAAATGATGAAAGATCCGCAAGCACAAAAGCTTTTCCGTTTCGCCCAAGCTTTTCTTGAAGTCTCTTCAGAACGTAAAAACCAAAAATAATTTGATAACTTTCAATCAGTAAGGACGGGGGATTAACTATGTCAAAACAAATCGTCATCTTAGGTGCAGGTTACGCAGGATTACTATCTGCCTTATCCGTACGTGAATATTACAATAAAGATGAAGTGCAGGTTACAGTGGTGAACCAATTTCCAACGCACCAAATCATCACCGAATTGCACCGTCTTGCAGGCGGATCCATTTCTGAACAAGCCGTTTCCATTCCTTTGGAAAAGCTTTTCAAAGGAAAAGATATCGACCTTGTCATTTCCAAAGTGGAGTCATTCTCGGTCGATAATAAAAAAGTGAAACTTGCCAATGGTTCCACATTATCTTATGATGCCCTGGTTGTTGCTTTGGGAAGCCAAACAGGATTCTTCGGCATTCCGGGACTTGAGGAAAACAGCATGGTCTTGAAATCCGTAAATGATGCTAACAAGATTTACAAACATATCGAAGATCGCATCCGCGAATATTCTCAAACGAATAATGAAGCGGACGCAACCATCGTGATCGGCGGCGGCGGATTGACGGGCGTTGAGTTAATCGGTGAAATCGTGGATCATTTCCCTAAAATCGCCAAAAAGTTCGGAGTGGACTTCAAGGACTTGAAAATCAAGCTTGTGGAAGCTGGTCCAAAAATCCTTCCGGTCCTGCCTGACCACTTAATCGAACGTGCCATGACAAGCTTGGAGGCACGCGGCGTGGAATTCTTGACAGGCCTGCCTGTAACGGGTGTTAAAGGAAATCAAATCGAATTGAAAGACGGACAAACGATAACGGCCAATACGCTTGTTTGGACAGGCGGAGTTGCGGCTCTTCCTATCGTAGGCGAATCAGGCCTTGAAGTGGATCGCGGCAAAGCAACCGTCAATGAGTATCTGCAATCCAAATCCCATAAAGACGTATTCGTTGTCGGTGACAGTGCCGTTGCCTTCCCTCCAGAAGGCGGCCGTCCATATGCTCCAACTGCACAAAATGCTTGGCAAATGGGTGAGCTTGTAGGATACAACCTATATGCAGCATTAGAAGGCAAGAAACTTGAAGAATTCTCACCTGTAAACTCAGGTACACTTGCGAGCCTTGGCCGTAAGGATGCAGTGGCAACCGTCGGGGCCAATAACACGTCCCTTAAAGGCCTGCCGGCTACATTGATGAAAGAAGCAAGTAATGTTCGTTACCTATCACACATCAAAGCCCTATTCAGCCTGGCTTATTAATTTTAACAATAAAAGAGGACCATTCATCTTTTGATGAATGGTCCTCTTTTGAAATCAAATCTTTACTTGGTTGATGCTGAATCTAAGGGAAAATCCCTCAGGTAATTTTGCCTTTGTCAATATCCTGGTTTCTTTCAAGCGTTTATCATTATAAGAGGAGACTTTCATCAATTCTTCATCCATATAAGCAGGATGGGTCATTATCTCCACACTCGCCCCATCCATTACTCTCCCTTTCAAGTTTTGAAAGTAATCTTCAACCACCATTTCTCCATAAAAATCATCAAGGAATACATCTGTAACGGTTTGAATCCCTGCAAGGTGGCTTCCGGCATTACGGACTGGCAATCCATATTTATCTGACAGCTTTTTAATAACCGGTAGAAATGCTTTGATCCCGTGTACATGATGGTGGCTGTCGAAATGAGTCGGGAATAGGCCAAATTCCAAAAATCTTTCGATTTGTGCTGACCACTCCCTCTCCAATTCGCTCAAGGAAATGCCGGCAGGATCCCCATATACCGTACCTTGCTTCTTAAAGAAACCAGATTCGTCAACCAAACTCGGAACATCACTCAACAAAGGTTTACCCCATGTCAGGACTAAGTGAATACCTACCTTCAACGAGGGTGTTTTCTTGGCGATTTCAATCGCATGCTCCGTTGCTTTCGCATTCATCATGATCGTTGCCGAATTGACAATTCCATATTTATGGCTATCCAAAATCCCATAATTCACCGCTTTAGTTAACCCGAAATCATCTGCATTTATAAGCACTTCAATCATGATAAATTATCCTGCAACTCCTTTTTTTCAAAAAACTGCGGCAAATAATCTTTATGTGCCTCCAGCATTTCGTCCAAGATAAGTTTTGCAACCCGGTCGCTTGGAACGAGTGGATTGATCGTCATGGCAAGCAACGCAGTATCATAGTCCCCCGAAATTGCAGCTTCGATGGCTACCCTTTCAAAGGATTTGATTTGCTGAATTAATCCGCGGACAGCGACAGGAAGCTCTCCCACATTGATTGGTTTAGGTCCATCCTTAGTGATCACGCAACTGGTTTCAATCGCCGATCCGTACGGGATGCCTTCAATCGTACCATGGTTGACCGTATTCACCGCTTGAATATCTCGCTTATCCGTATGCATCGAGCAAATCAACCGCACAGCCGCATCACTGTAATAGGCACCTCCGCGCTCTTCAAGCTGCGGCGGCTTGATAGCCAGATCTTGGTCTTTGTATAGTTCGAATAAACCTGCTTCAAGCCTTTGAACGACCTCTGCACGTGTTTCCCCTTTTTCCGCATCCTTCAATTCTTGGGCCAGCACATCACCCGTTTTATAATAGTAGTTGTGGTAAGGACATGGAAACAGGTTTAACGCTCTAAGAAATTCCGGCTCCCAGCCCATTGCATGGATATTCTTCATCGTGACGGCTTTAGCTGGATCCGTAATCAAATGGATGATTTGATCTTTGACACTCTCGCCATCAACGAATACATCCAAGCCGTAAACCATATGGTTCAAGCCGGCAAAGTCGATCCGGACCCTTGATGGCTCTACATCCATCAAATCCGCAACACCCCGTTCCATCCCAATCGGTACATTGCAGAGTCCGATGATTTTGGAAATATTACTGTGACGCAGAACTGCTTCCGTTACCATTCCTGCAGGATTCGTGAAGTTAATCAGCCATGCTTCCGGACATAACTCCTCCATCTCATGAGCAATATCCAGAATGACGGGAATCGTCCTAAAGGCCTTGAACAGCCCGCCTGGTCCATTCGTCTCCTGCCCGATCACTCCGTGTTTCAATGGAATCTTTTCATCAAGAGCCCTGGCTGCGAGTTGCCCCACCCGAAGCTGGGTTGTTACATAATCAGCGCCTTTAAGCGCTTTCTTTCTATCCAGCGTGAGATGGACTTCAATATTCACTCCAGCCTTTTCAATCATCCTTCTTGCCAAATTCCCGACAATTTCAAGCTTTTCCTTTCCCGCTTCGATGTCCACGAGCCAAATTTCACTCACAGGAAGTTCTTCATGATATTTGATAAAACCTTCGATCAGTTCAGGCGTATAGCTCGAACCTCCGCCAATCGTGACGATCTTCAACCCCTTGCTCATTCAGCAGTCCTCTCCTTCACAGCATCTGCATGTAAGAATTCTTCGCGTAGATCGATCATTTCAATTGCAAGATCCTTCATAGTCATCGCTGTCATTAAATGATCTTGTGCATGCACAAGGATAATCGGAAGATCAAAAGAGTCCCCGCCTGCCTCAGCATGGATTAATTGGGTTTGGTATTTATGGGCTTGCAGTAATTCCGTTTCGGACTCGGCTATTTTAACCCGGGCAGAATCAAAGTTCCTTTTCTTTGCTTCCTGCATCGCTTCCATTGCAAAGCTTCTCGCATTCCCGCTATATAAAATCAATTGAAATGATAGTTGATATAATTCTTCTTTTTCCATTTTCATCACTACTTTCTTAAACGTTTAACGATTCTGAATCTCTTGTAAGCTCTGTTTTATTTTTGGTGTCTATCTTCACTTGGGCATAAACGAATGGTAAATAAATCGCTGTTGAAATGACTAAGTTGATTGCAGCTAGGACCGCTCCAGACACATGCCCGCCTGTGGCCAGGAATCCACCCACAATCGGAGGGGTTACCCATGGAATCTTAGCAACGATCGGGAAAACCATTCCGCTGCTTACTGCGATATAAGATATCACCGTTGTAATTACCGGGCCGAGAACAAATGGAATGAACCACATTGGATTCAGAACGATAGGCAATCCGAAAAGAATGGGTTCGTTTATCTGGAACACCCCTGGCGCCCCTCCGAGTGCAATCATCTGTTTATACCGTTTCCGACCGGCAATGATCATTGCAATGATCAGGCCCAATGTTGCACCAGATCCGCCTAAATAAACAAATGCATCCAGGAAAGAACCCGCCAATACCCCATATTGGTCCATGTCTTTGACACCTTTTGCATATAAATCGATATTTTTCACTCCCGAACTTTCAAAAAGCGGTGTCGTTATCCCGCCAAGGATATTAGGTCCATGCAAACCGATCATCCATAATAAATGAACAAGAAAAACTAGTAAAATAGCGAATGGCAATGAATCTACTGCACTTTGTAATGGAGATACAATCACTTTACTCAGCCAGTCATTCAGTACCTGCCCATCCGTAGCTTTACGGAATAGCAGTCCGAATACGCCAGCGATAAAGATTGTTGCCATACCCGGCACTAATTTTGCAAATGAACGGGCTACCGCTGGAGGTACTCCATCTGGAAGCTTGATGACTAAATATTTCACCCGGGATAGTCTCACAAAGATTTCAGTGGCTATTAAGGCAACGACAATTCCTGTAAATAGGGCTGTAGCATTAAAATAGTTCACGCTTACAAAACCCCATGCCCCGCCTGTAACATCCTTATCATCGATAGTTAAAGTGACATTTCCGATTTGAGGTAATAATAAAAAGAAACAGGCTGCGGAAACCAGCATCGCTTCAAAACCATCGTCACCGTATGACCGGGCCAATTTATAAGAGATGCCGAATACAGCGAATACCGTCATGAATGCAAAGGTTCCAAACCAAATATCACCGCCAAGCGTATTCCATGCAGGACCGAAGATGGCCTCCATCATTCTTCCGTAAGGCTTGATGACTTGCCCAAGATTATTAAAGAGGACGGCGAATGAACCGATCATTGTAATCGCTATCATTCCAATCAATGCGTCACGAATCGCAAGCAAATGCCGGTTATTTCCTACCTTTACCGCCCCAGGCATAATATACTTATCAATAAAAGTCATCATATCCTTATTCTCCTTTTATTAAAGTAGTGGCTTGTTTTAGCACTTCTTCACCATTACATAGTCCATAGAACATTGGATTGATGGTTGCTACTGGAATTCCCTTTTCTTTCCCCGCTTCCTGTAACTTGGATAGCAGATATCTTACCTGCGGGCCTAATAAAATCACATCAGCTTTATCTATTTCATTGTTCACTTCTGTAGAACCGACAGCCCATATATGACATTCTACCCCTTGTTTTTTAGCGCTTTCCTCCATCTTGGTAACTAATAAACTAGTAGACATCCCTGCAGAACAACATAATAAGATATTCATTGAAATTACCCCCCTTTTTAATGATTGATTATTCAGTATTTTCAAGTGAGTTGAAACCGTTTCCTTATAAATAACCGATGTTACTTCTTTATCACTTCCCCTTGAATGAAATGGGTATTATTGCCTCCATACATACATTGTAGTTACAAATTGGAAAAATATCAACACAAATTTAAATTTGTTACTACAAATTTGTGAATTAAAGTTGATTATTGTACTTATCCGAGATAATCTATATGTATATATTGGGAATGAACATAGGAGGAATCACTGTGGAGACCATGAATAAAGAAGCGGCATTGCATTCCATAGTCAAGGAATCGATTATCAATCTCATAAAAAATGGCGAATATCAAACAAATACAAAATTACCGACTGAAGCTGAATTCTGTAAAATATACGGAGTAAGCAGGACAACTGTTCGCACGGCCTTACAGCAATTGAACGTCGAAGGCTATATTTACCGTGTCCAAGGCAAAGGCACTTTCGTTTCGGAGAATAAAGTGAAGCAATTTCTTACAAGCACGGTTGAAAAATTCTCTGAGCAAGTCACAATGCAAGGTAAAAACCCTTCAACAAAGGTCATTAGCTTAAAAGTGATTGAAGCAAATGCTACACTTGCCAAGCTTTTCAAACAAAATATTGGAGACCCCGTAAATAAACTGGAACGGATACGTTACGTGAACGACATCCCGCTTCAATATGAAACTGCCTTTCTCCCTTGGTATAAGACACCCGGGCTAAATATCGAAGCCTGTGAAAAATCACTCTTTAAAGTACTTGAAACACAATTCGATTTAAAAGTAAAAAAGACGGTCGAACACTTGGAGTTTTCACTTGCAGACGATTCCATTTCTGATAAATTGGATGTTCCGAACGGTTCACCTTGTTTTTCTTTGGAAACTTACACATATGAGAATGATGGATCTGTTATTGAATTCTCTAAAACTCTCTTTAGAGGCGATCGTGCTCACTTTATCATCGAGCGGAACTATTGAAATAAGACGGATGCCTTATTAATTAAGGCATCATAGTCTGTAGACAAACTCGATTCTTTTAAGTGTTTGTAAGATTGAAACGTTGAAATCCACTCCAGGGACCCCCTACAATCAACGGAACGTTTTTTAAATAATAACTGCATGCAAACTTATTTTTCTTCTAGAGGCAATCATAACTGGTTGCCTCTTTTTGTTATGCATCTGTTACGGATTTACATAATTACAAATAGATGCATTTTATGAGTAAAATTGACAAATATACCATAATCACCTAATCTAGAAGACTAAGAGATTCCATTCTACTTACATTGGCACTCAACTTTATACCTATTATTTAAAAATATTCATAAAAGTTACTAGGGAATCTCTTACTATTAATTAATTAGGCAGGTGGATTTTATGTGCGGTTTTGTTGGATGTATTCACGAATATCCGAAAGCCATAAATTCAAATATGAAAGAAACGATTCAAAAGATGAACACGATCATTACCCATAGGGGTCCGGATGATGAAGGATATTTCTTTGATGAGTTTGTGAATTTTGGATTTAGGAGATTAAGCATAATCGATATAGATAATGGAAACCAACCCCTTTCATATGAAAATGAAAAATATTGGATCCTTTTCAATGGCGAAATCTATAATTATATTGAACTAAGAAAAGAACTTATTGATGAAGGATATGAGTTTACGACAGATTCCGATACAGAAGTAATATTGGCCCTCTTTAGTAGCCAAAAAGAGCAAACTGTCCAGAAATTGCGGGGCATGTTCTCTTTTGTCATTTGGGATAAAATCGAGCTAAAGCTTTTTGGTGCAAGGGACCACTTTGGAATCAAGCCTTTTTTCTATTGTGAGCAAGATGATGTTACTTATTTTGCATCAGAAAAAAAGAGTATTTTGACAGCCATGAATGAAGAGCTGGATATGAATTCATTACAGCATTTTCTCAGTTTTCAATATGTTCCCGAACCATCGACCCTATCCAAGAATATTGAAAAGTTATTACCTGGACATTACTTCACTAAAGAACCAGGAAAGAAAATGGATATAAAAAGGTTCTGGAAACCTATTTTTCATCCTTCCAATATAGACGATTCAAAGGTCATAAAAGAAATACAAGACACTCTGATGGATTCCGTAAACGTCCATATGAGAAGTGATGTTCCAGTTGGATCTTTTTTATCGGGCGGGATTGATTCATCATTTATCTGCTCCATCGCAAAAGAGATTAACCCTAAGATCAAAACTTTTTCTGTTGGGTTCGAAAGAGATGGATATAGTGAAATAAACGTTGCGCAGGAAACAGCAGCCGCACTGAATGTAGAAAATATAAGTTATATCATAAGTCCTGTAGAATTTTTGGCGGAACTGCCGAAGATCATCTGGCATATGGATGACCCTTTAGCGGACCCCGCTGCCGTTCCACTATATTTTGTCGCCCGGGAAGCTAAAAAGCACGTCAAGGTCGCCTTGTCCGGTGAGGGGGCAGATGAGTTATTCGGCGGATACAATATATACCGGGAGCCCCATTCCCTGCGCATGTTTTCCTATTTTCCAACACCATTGAACAAAGTGTTGAAGGCGATTTCCTCTGTTTTGCCAGAAGGTATTAGAGGAAAGAGTTTTATAGAGCGTGGAGTGACACCTTTAGAAAACCGATATATTGGGAACGCAAACATATTCGGAGAGAAAGAGAAAAAACTATTACTTGTGAATTATCTCAACGGTTTAGAAAATGAGAAAGTGACAAATCCCATCTATTCAAGTTCTTTAGGGTATGATCCTATAACCCAAATGCAAAACATTGATATTCAAACTTGGCTAAAAGGTGATATTTTATTGAAGGCAGATAAAATGTCCATGGCGAATTCCCTAGAGGTGAGAGTTCCCTTTTTGGATAAATGCGTTTTCAATACGGCTTCAAAACTCAATATGGATCAAAAGGTGAGAAATGGAACAACCAAATACATGCTCCGAAAAGCTGCCCGCGGGATAGTGCCGGAACATGTATGGAGCAGAAAAAAGCTCGGCTTTCCTGTTCCGATACGACATTGGCTGAAGGATGAGTTATACGATTGGGCAGTAAGGTTAACCCAAGAAAGCCCGACTGACTACCTTTTTAATAAGGCGCAAATTATAGAATTACTTGAAAACCATGTAAATAATAAAGCGGACAACAGCCGGAAGCTCTGGACCATTTTGACGTTTATGACTTGGCATCAAATTTATATAGAAAAACAATATGAGCCCCAAAAGAATTTACAATCCGCTTTATATTAAACACCTTTTGGCTTCACTCTTTGCACCCAAGCATCCATGAAAGATTGCTTGGGTGTTTTTATCGCCGAAAAACGAATTTCCATTCAATATACCAATTGGTATATGACGAATTTTTCAAAAGGATTAGATTCAGTCATGCCAGGTAACATCACTTCTTTTTTCAGCTCGAAGGCGGTTTGATTTTCGAGGAAAAAAATATAATCCTGTGAAGCATAATATAATATCAGTTCGATTTGGCGCGGTTCTTTTTCAAAGGAAAGCAAAATGTTATTGATGATTTTCATGAAAATCTGTACCGAGAACAGATTAAAGAAATAAAAATGATTGTCTTGCGCATCAATATCATATTCTTCTGCCAAGCAACAGTGGAATTCTATATTGTTATTGTCGTTTTTCCTTTTCTTCATGTAGCCATTCAGATTCTCGATCGCTTCTTTATAGAAATTTTTATTCATCTCCACGCCAACCACAGACGATTGATAGAAGTGATGGATCAAAAAATTCAAGCGTCCTTTACCGCATCCAAAGTCCACAATGCGATCATTTCTTTTCAGTGGATATTCTTTGAATAACTGTTCTAATGCGCTGTATGGCGTAGGTTCGTATCGGTGGTAATGCAAAGAATCATTGAAATTTTTTTGTTCACCTTCCGTCCTGATATTCAGCATTTCATCATAATTCATTACTTCCATATGTTATATGCACCTGCTTCATGTTTTTTAAATAAAGGGCTTCCTACTAAAAACCCCGGAATGGGTTGATCTTATCCAGGGTAAGGTTTTGTTATATGAATGTCCAATAATTAATTGGATTTTGCTTTCGTTACATAATCATTGAAATCGGAGATGCTTGGGTTGGCTATATAATGACCGCGTTCCACTTGGATCGTCTGACCTGTACTGAATTTGGACTCGTCAGATGCAAGGAATAGTACTGTATAACCGATATCATCCGCTTCACCATGATATGGCAATGCATTGAATTTGGCAAAAATATCGAGTACGGCCTGAGGCATATTATTTTTCGCTGCAGGAGTTAAAATAAGGCCAGGTGCCACTCCATTACAACGAATATGATCTATGCCATACTGTGCAGCGATATAACGAGTCAAATTTCACTACCTCCGTTTTGGACGCACCATATGCGGATTGTACGGAGTCACCTGTAAATCCAGCCATTGAGGCCGTATTTATATCGAACCTGCTCCCAATAGCACACTTTTTAAATTCACGTCCATAAGTCGGTCCCATTCTTCCAAATCTAAGTTCACGACATCCAGACCTTTATGCAGGTTAGTTAAACCCACATTATTAACAATTAACGTATCCGTTCCATATTGTTCAATGGTAAAGTCGACTGTTGCCTGAATGGATTCTGCTTGTCCAGCATCCAAGAATACCTTTTATGTTTTGGCCGCTTCTTTTGCTCCTGCTTCATTAAAATCAGCAATCACGACTTTTGCGCCTTCTTTAGCCATTAGTGTCGATAAGGATAACCCTATACTCTAAGCTCCACCTGTCACTAATGCTTCTTTACCTTGACTCTTCCCATGATAACCCGCCTGCTCTTCAAAATATGTATAGTTTTGCTTTATTAATCATGACTAACAGTACAAGAATACAATGTATATAAAGTTATCACAAATAATTATACCTATAGTCCAATTACGTAAAATGCAGATGTGGTAAATCTTGTTTACCAAAACAGAAAAAAGCTGAAGCAACCAAAAGTGCTTCAGCTTTTTTCATTTTTCTTCTTCATCATCCCATATGATCCAATCATGAACCTCAAGAATTTCCAGGAATTTCATCAACCTCGGTAAAGCCGGTTCCGCTTCCTCACCAAAATGTTCACTCATCGCTCCAGAGATCTGATTTACATTCCTTTGTAACTCCATCTGTTTAATGGCATATGCTCCAAACTTATCAAGCTTGATTTTACGGACTGATGGCTGTTTAAAGAAACGAACGGTCATTCGTTCCACAAAATTGGTCCTTTGAATGACCAAAAAAGTTGCTTCCGAAGATTCTTGTACCATAGTGACACGTCTTTCCAAAAGGGGAACCATGGTTAACAGGTTCCTCTTTTTTGATTGGCGTTTACGAAGCATCTTCTTTTTTCCCTTTGCTGGATACGAACCAAAGCAATCCAGCTAAAGCAAGGAATAATAAGAATGGCAGCAAATTGCTGGCTAATTTAGCTGCAGCCGGAACTTGAACACCTGCCGCGATCAATATGGCAATAAGAACACCAATCAATGATTCACCCGCTATTAAACCAGAGGCAAATAATACACCTCTGTCAACCCGTGCTTTAAGCGCTTCTTTTGTTTTCGAGAAGAACTCAACGAAGAATCGGATAAATCCACCGATCATGATTGGCGCACTAGTATGAACCGGCAGGTAAATGCCCACTGCAACAACAAGTGAATTCAGACCGAAAAACTCTAATGTAATGGAAATAGCCGCACCGATAAAAATCAGAGTCCAAGGTAAATCTCCCCCTAGAACACCTTCGGCAAGTATTTTCATAAGTGCCGCTTTCGGTGCGGGCAGGTCTGCAGACCCCATCGTATATGCATTATCCATAAGAACCAGGATAAAACCAATGACAGAAGCCGATGCGACAACACCGATCATCATGGCAACTTGTTGTTTCCATGGTGTTCCGCCAACGATATATCCTGTTTTTAGATCTTGAGAAACATCGCCTGAAACCGCAAGCGCTGTACAAATGATCGCAGCGACCGTTAAAGCGGCTACCATTCCAGTCGTACCAGTAAAACCAGTTGCCTTATAGACAATCGCTACAATCAATAGTGTGGCGATTGTCATTCCAGAAACAGGGGAAGAAGAACTTCCGACGATTCCAACAACCCTTGAAGCCACTGTCACGAATAAAAATCCAAAAATCGCGATTGCAATAGCACCGATGATTCCCACATCTGTTATAGGTGTGAAAGCAATGATTAAAATTACGATGATCGTACCCAACCAAACGTATTTAGCCGGCATGTCTTGTTCTGTACGGATAGAACCCGATTTTAGTTGTCCTTTATTGGCTTTTACGCCTTTAAGAGTATCGATAACTGAACTGAAAAGTATTGGTAATGTTTTGATCAAAGTGATCAATCCGCCTGTTGCAACGGCACCAGCACCAATATAGCGAATGTAATTATCCCAGATTCCCCATGCATCCAATTCACCGATCGGTACATCCGAAGGGAAAATGGCTGTCCCATTGTTTCCGCCAAAAAAGCTGATGGCTGGTATTAAAACGACCCAGGCTAATAAACCCCCACCTAGCATTTGTCCTGCAACACGCGGTCCAATAATATACCCTACACCCAAAAGGGAAGGAAAGGCGTCAAGACCGACCACTGCATTTTTAAAATTCGTGATTCCTGTTTCAACCTCTGTCTTGAAAAGCTTGAACCCATCACCAAGCCCTTTAACAACACCGCCGATAACCAAACCTGCTCCGATTAGTTTGGCGCTTGTACCGCCCTTTTCTCCTGACTTCAAGACCTCGGCACATGCCGTACCTTCTGGATAAGGTAATGTTTCATGCTCCCTTACAATCAAAAGCTGGCGAAGGGGAACCATCATGAAGACCCCTAAAAATCCCCCAGTTAATACTACGAAAATGATGAATGCTTGACTCACGTCCATGTCCCACATGAATAATGCCGGAATGGTAAATACAGCACCGGCACCAATAGCCTCACCTGCCGTGGTCATCGTTTGCACAATATTGTTTTCTAATATTGAATCCCTGCGAAAAACCCCTCTTAATATGGCCATTGAAATTACCGCCGCGGGTATAGAAGCAGAGACAGTTAAACCAATAAGTAGGCCTAAGTATGCATTTGCCGCCCCGAATACGATTGCAAGAATGATCCCTAGAATGATTGCAGTTGCAGTCAATTCCGGTAGAGATTTAGATGCAGAAACGTACGGGACGAATTTACTCTCTTTTGAATTGTTCGACAATTTAGCCACTTCCTATGTTAAACTTTAAAATCACAGAGAATATTATATCACTGTAATTTAAAGTAACGCAATGGGGAAATTTTGCTTATTAAAAGTTTGATTATACCCAATAATCAGATTAGTAGTTTCGGTTAAAAAATATATAAAATAATATTGATATAATAACCATGACTAATGCGTTACCCGAAGTCACTGTCTATCATTCATTCAATGACAGTATCATCAGCACCCCTTATCAGCTCGATAGGCAAACACGCCTGGGTTAGTGCACATTAAAATAAGATATAACATATCCTGAAAAATCAAGTCTTAAAAAAAGGAATGATAAATTCATGGTCTCCTATATCGACTATACTTCACCATCCATACAATTCTTTTTCGATGTCAATAAAAGCAATTTCATGAAAAAAGACAATCAAAACTATATTAATGCATTAGGTGTTAAACAATTAAA
The DNA here is from genome assembly GCF_018613455.1 of Bacillus sp. ISL-78. Lineage (NCBI taxonomy): Bacteria > Bacillati > Bacillota > Bacilli > Caryophanales > Bacillaceae > Bacillus > Bacillus sp. ISL-78. The sequence goes on along the minus strand of NZ_JAGGQC010000007.1, from coordinate 226,593 downwards.
TACCCTCGAAAATGTTTCATTATTAGATATTTACCTTAGCACAGACAATGTGGTAGAACCGCATTATCACCAAAATGCAGCAGAGCTAGTGTATTGCATTTCTGGAGCGGCAACCGTTTCCTTACTGAATCCATTTACAAAGCAAATTCAAAATTACCCCATTAAACCCGGTCAAGTAGCCAACGTCCCACAAGGTTGGTGGCATTATGAAGTTGCTAATGCTGATAATACCCACCTGCTTGCCATTTTTAATGCACCAACACCTGAGGTGATCCTCGGTTCAGATATCTTGAAATTGACACCTCCAAATATTATGGCTCATACTTATTGCATGGATGAAAACCAATGGAAAAAAGCAATTGCACCAATTCAGCCATCAACATTCATCGGTCCGCCAGCCAACTGCCATCGAGCGGCCGAAGAAGACATGCAGCAATATCCTCAATATATTAATCACTATGATAACCAAATGTATACTGCTCCGGCTTACAACTATCAATATCAGCTCAATCCCCCGTATCATTATTATTGAAGATAGATATCGGGAGCATGATTCCCCCTGTTCGAGGGCCTATACAACTAATAAATCGTAATCGAAAAAGCAATGGAGAACCCCATTACATAAGGATTCTCCATTACTTTTAATTACATGATCCTTTTTTCACTTCGCCACATCTTACATTATGATGGTCACCTAATGTGTTTTATGGGCTTTAAAAATCCATGATACGCTTGGATACAATTATCCGCTATACAAACTCTGTGTATTCTACCGAGTTTCTTCTTATAATATAGACATTCTCAAACTGATCCCATCTATAACAACGGATCATTCACTACATTTTTGCGGTTGGCTAAATTGCTACTATTATGTTAGAGATTGGAGTAAATGCCAAAGTGGTATCAGAAAGATTAACACATTCAAAATCATGACTCTTCAGCAGAAAACTTTACAAAAGCTCCAGGAAAAAGAGATAAGTGTTTGTCATTTAACTAAAAAAAGCAATGAGAACCCCATTACATAAGGATTCTCCATTGCTTTTAATTACATGATCCGTTTGAACATTTTTTCCATTTCATATATGGAATACGAGATGATGATAGGTCTTCCATGAGGGCATGTGAAGGGATCGGTTGTACGCCTAAGTTCATCCAGAAGTGCTTGGATTTCATCATTGCGAAGATGACGGTTTGCCTTTATGGAGGCTTTACAGCTCATCATGATGGCTGCTTCTTCGCGCAATTTTTTGATGTCGACCTTTTTCATCGATAGCAATTGTTCTATCATTTCCTCAAGGATTTCCTGTTCAATTCCTTTAGGGAACCATTGTGGATGCGATCGGACAATATAGGCGTTATAGCCAAACTCCTCTAAAAAGACGCCCACTTTTTCCAACTCATGCCGATATTCATTTATCCGGATACATTGGTCCGTTGAAAATTCAAGGGTGATGGGGACCAGCATATCCTGTAGTTCGTTTTCAACTCGACCAACTTTTTCTTTAAAATATTCGTATTTGATCCGTTCCTGGGCAGCATGCTGGTCTATGATATACAAACCCTTTTCGTTTTGGGCGAATATATATGTTCCATGCATTTGCCCAATCGGGTACATCGGAGGGATGCGGCTGTCGGGTTCATTCGCCTCGATTTCCTCCTCTTGTTCGACAGTGTAGGTTGTAAACTTTTCAGCTGACTCGAAATATGGTTTGCTTCCATCATCTTGTAAGACCGGTACATAGACATCTTCCATTTGCTGCTTTTCATTGCTATAGATTATTTCCTTTATTGGTTCAAGGTTGAAATCTTCATTATGATCCACATCACTCTTTTGTTCCTGCTTTTCCCGAATCAGGGTATTCTTCAAGAGGGAAGCTTCTTTCTTGGCTTTTTCCAGGACCCGCTTGCCGCTTTCCACAACATGGTCCAATTCCAGTGTGGTTTGCTCACTTTTCACCTGTTCCGGCTTTGCTGCTGGTGTATATCCACTTGGTATTAGAGACATCTTTTTAAACGAAGCTTTAATCGTTTCCGATACTAGACTGTACAATTCCTGTTCCTTGCTGAGCCTTACCTCCATTTTGGATGGATGTACATTGACATCGACAAGAATCGGATCCATTTCGATATTCAGCAACGCGATTGGAAAACGTCCAATTGGAAGAAGTGTATGATACCCATCCAGGATTGCTTTCACGAGCGCATAGTTTTTAATGAAGCGCCCGTTTATCATGGTTGAAATGTAATTCCTTGAAGCCCGGGTGATCTCGGGCATGACGATATATCCGGATAATTTGAAATCCAAGGAGCCTGCCTGAACCGGAATCATCTTTTTGGCGATATTCGTACCATAGATTGCCGCCAGCACCTGCCTGACATCACCGTTACCATTCGTATGGAGGATACGCTTCTCATTGTGTGTTAGCCGTATAGAAACATCCGGGTGCGAAAGTGCGAGCCTGTTAGCGACATCCGTAATATTTCCTAGCTCGGTATGAATGGTTTTCATATATTTCAACCGTGCAGGGGTATTGAAAAACAAGTCGGAAACCAGGATATCCGTTCCTTTACGGCTGGATGAAGCCTCAAGTTCCTTAACCATGCCTCCTTCAAGAAGTATGCGCGTTCCTACCCCTTCGCCAGTGCTGCTTTTCATTTCAAAACGGGAAACTGAAGCAATACTGGGCATTGCTTCACCGCGGAAGCCAAGTGTTCGGATTCGGAAGAGATCATTTTCATCTTTTATTTTACTAGTGGCATGACGTTTAAATGCCGCTTCCATGTCATCCGCCAAAATCCCATCGCCATTATCCACGATCCGAATGGAACCAAGTCCAGCCTCCACCAATTCAATCTCTATAATGGTACTGTTTGCATCTATTGCGTTTTCCACAAGTTCCTTAACGACTGAGGCTGGGCGTTCAACAACTTCGCCAGCTGCGATTTTATTAGATAAAGCCTCATCAAGCTGTATGATTTTTCCCATTTTTATCGCCTCGCTTTAATTCTCATTTAAGTTTCTTTTGTAATTTATAAAGGGTATTCATTGCCTCAAGCGGCGTCATTTCAAGGATATCCAGTGACTTTATGTCATCCAGCACCTTTTTTTCCTTTGGTGAAGAATTCACCCTTCCTTTAGGAGCTTCTTCCCCAAAGAAGGAAAGCTGTGCCTCATTGAGGGATGTCACAGGAGCAACTTCGGCAATAGGTGCTTTTTCAGCAGCAGGCTGTTCAGGAATCGTCTTTGCCTGTCCATTTTCATTCTCTAGCTGGGCTAAAATAGCAGCTGCCCGATCTATTAACTGCTCCGGTAAATCAGCAAGCTTAGCCACATGAATTCCATAGCTTTTATCTGCTGGCCCTTCTTTAATTTTATGAAGGAAAACGACATTTCCATTTTGCTCAATGGCACTTACATGGATATTTTTCAATCTTGGCAGTTCCGTTGCCAATACAGTCAATTCATGATAATGCGTCGAAAAGAGTGTCTTTGCCCCAATTTCCTCATGAATATATTCAATGATGGCCTGAGCGAGCGCCATCCCATCATAAGTTGATGTTCCCCGGCCTATTTCATCAAATAATATCAAACTGTTTTCTGTCGCATTCATGATGGCATTTCTTGCTTCAAGCATCTCGACCATGAATGTACTTTGACCGGAAATCAAATCATCTGCCGCGCCAATCCTGGTAAATACCTTATCAAAAATAGGTAATTCAGCTATACTTGCGGATACGAAGCATCCAATTTGCGCTAAAATCGATGTTAGCGCAATTTGACGCATATACGTACTTTTACCCGACATATTGGGCCCGGTGATCAAGAGTAACTCCCGGTCTCCATCCATGAAGCAGTCATTGGGGACATACTCCTGTGATTGAAGGACTTTCTCAACCACTGGATGCCTGCCTTCCTTCAGTACGATTCTTCGATCTTCGGAAAAGACAGGCTTCACATAATGGCGTTCTTCACTAATCGTCGCAAAGCACTGCAGGACATCCAGTTCACTGACGCCCTTCGCCAAATCCTGTAAGCGAGGGATATAGCTTTTGACCTCTTCACGAAGATTGAGGAATAGGTCATACTCCAAACTGATGCTTTTTTCTTCTGCTTGTAAAATCAAAGCTTCCTTTTCTTTCAATTCAGGTGTGATATAACGTTCGGCATTCGTTAAAGTTTGCTTCCGTTCATAACGGCCTTCTTCAAGCAGGTGCAAATTTGCTCGTGTCACTTCAATGTAATAGCCAAAAACACGATTATATCCGATTTTCAAGGATTTGATCCCGGTGCGTTCCCGCTCTTCGCGTTCAAGCTGTGCAATCCACGTCTTTCCGTTTCTGCTGGCATCCCTGTAAGTATCCAGCTCATTATGGAAACCGTCCTGAATGATATTCCCTTCTTTCACGGACAATGGAGGGTTTTCTACAAGCGCCGTTTCAAGCAAATCCGTCACTTCTTCACAAGGATCCAATTTATCGGCCAGGATTGAAATATCCTGATTGGAGGCCATTGACTTCACGATTTCACGAATGACCGGCACCTGTTGCAAGGAACGCTTCAGCTGAATCAAGTCCCGAGCGTTTACATTCCCGAAGGCCACCCTTCCGGCAAGCCGCTCCAAGTCGTACACTTCCTTCAGGCGTTCACGTAAGTCCTGCCGTTCAAAGTATTGATTTTTCAGGGTTTCAACAAGGCTTTGTCTCCGCTCGATCTGTTTTTTATTAATGAGCGGCCTATCAATCCATTGCTTCAACATCCTTCCGCCCATCGCTGTTTTCGTTTCATCAAGCAGCCATAATAATGAGCCTTTTTTACCTTTGGAACGAATGGTTTCAGTTAATTCCAAATTGCGTTTGCTATAATAATCAATTTTCATATATTGTGATGTTTCATATGCAAGCACTGGCTGTAAATGATCCAGGCTGCGTTTTTGGGTACGGTATAGATAATTCAATAAGCGAGAGGTCGTTGTCGCCAGTTTCTGGTCTTTTAACAAATGAAGCAATGGAGCGAATGACTCGCTTTGAACCAAATTACTCTCTAGGGATAGAGCGGCTGCGCCCCGTTCTTGAAGGATTTTTTTCCATTCTTCATTGAAATCCTCGGCAATGACAACTTCACTCGCACCAAGGATGGCAAATTCATTCAGAACTTCCTCGAAACTCTCAATCAATGTAACCTTATTTTCCCCTGTCGATAAATCATTGTATCCAAAGCCAAACTGACCATCCGTAAAATAAGTGATGGTGGCAATATAATTATTTTCCTTTTCACGAAGACCCTTACTATCCATTTTCGTTCCCGGGGTGATCAGCTGGACGACTTCCCTGCGTACCACACCTTTGGCTTGCTTCGGATCTTCGGTTTGTTCACAAATAGCTACTTTAAAACCTTTTTCTATCAATATATCAATATAATTAGCAGCCGAGTGATACGGAATGCCGCACATCGGAATTCGCTCTTCACTACCGCCTTCTCGGCTCGTTAATGTGATTTCGAGCTCTTGTGATGCATTCAGTGCATCGTCAAAAAACATTTCATAAAAATCGCCTAAGCGAAAAAATAAAAAGGCATCCTGATACTCTGCCTTAATTTTTAAATATTGCTGTATCATCGGAGTATATCCAGCCATTCCTTCAAAACCTTTCCAAACTAAAATCTATTACACATTTATGTCCTTCATTATAACATACGAAAATGCAACATGGCCTGTATTCGAAATTGCAGGGTAAATCAATTATCCTTCACTTTTTAAGCTGGCTGTATCTGGAAAGCCATAGGGACTTGTCCCGCTTCAAATTAAATAAAACCGGATGAAGGGAATGTCATCCGGTATTAATTTCTATATTCTATTCGTCTTCGAATTCATCAAGGAAATCCGGATCTAAATCTTCGAAATCCTCATCATCGAAATCAGAGCCCCAGTCATCCTCACAGCGGCCATCTGGACTTACAGCGACACAAATTTTCGTTTCGCCGACGACTTCCACAAAGAATTCCCTTTCCACATGGACAATGATTTTTTGTCCACATGGGGAGATGCAAGCTTCTAAACAATTCGGCTGTTGGACAGCTTTTGCAACGATTTCATGGTCATCAAGACAATCGGGATCACGGTATTTCAGCGAAATAACGTCGGTATATTGCACTTTTTCAGTTACAACTTCCGTCTTTGAATTTTGGTTATAAGAATACCAGACGTTGATTTCGTAGCTGCCGTGAATTTCTACCTTTTTGCCGACTTTCTTTGCATCGTATTTATGGTTGATGATCCAACAACCTAGAATGCTAGAAGGATGATGAGCCGGGCAAATGGTGTGAGAGGACTTGGTGAATTTACGTCCTTTTGCCACCACCGCTTTAGTAATTATCTCTCTATATTGTGACATGCTAGCGAACCCTCCTCATACAGTTTCCATTCATCCTATGCGTGGTAAAAGTCTAGTGTGCGTAGAATTTTAATTGTTTGAAAACTGCTGTAATGTTTTAAACCTAGGTTATTTTATGCTCAAGTTTTGGGATATGTGTCACGAATGGGCACTGTATAAGGATTTCCGCATATTAAAAAAGCCCTTCTGAAACCAGAAGGGCTTTTTTAATATTCATGAACAGCTTCCGCCGCCTGCTTGTACCTGTGAACCTGTCTCACCGCGAAGGACATCGCCTTCGGTCGATTCAATAATCAGGTCCGTCACCTTATTCGATACCTGTGAAGAGACCATTTGTAAAAGATCATTTACATCCACTTGGGATTGTTTGAATTCTTGCACGATAGGAAGTTCATCCAATTGTTTTTCAAGTGCATCAATTTTGGCCTGAACTTGACTGTATGCTTTCTCTTTGCCGTAATGTTGGAAGTTTACAGCCTGTTTTTGCAAGCTCTTGATGCTCGCAATCATTTCACGGATTTTTTGATTTTCATTGATGTGAGCTTCTGCCCGTTTAAAGAAATCGACTTCTTCCGTGCTGGCGATCATTTCAGCAAGTTCGGCCGCTTTGTTCAGAATGTCATCTTTAGTATATTTAGTCATATTACTCCACCTCAATCGCCGTTGCTTCTTCAACCATATCCCCATTTAATGACCATGTTTTCGTTCCGGTGATTTTCACTTTTACGATTTTGCCAATAGCGGATTTTGGTCCTTTGAAGTTCACGAGCTTATTTTTCGTTGTATAACCTGCTAATACCTCCGCATTCTTCTTGCTTTCGCCTTCAACGAGCACTTCAACAATCTGTCCATCATACTCTTTCATTTTCAATGCGCACGTTTCATTTACAAGGGCATTCAAGCGTTGCAGACGTTCCTTTTTCACTTCCATCGGTACATTATCCTGCATTTTCGCAGCCGGTGTTCCCTCACGTGGTGAATAGATGTAAGTATATGCTGCATCGAAACCAACTTCACGGTATAATGACATCGTTTCTTCAAAGTGCTCTTCCGTTTCATTCGGATAGCCTACAATGATGTCCGTCGTTAGCGATGCACTTGGGATAGCTTCCTTGATTTTTTTAACTAGCTCTAAATATTGTTCGCGTGTATACTTACGGGCCATGATTTTAAGTGTTTCCGTACTTCCCGATTGAACTGGAAGATGGATATGGTCAACGAGATTTCCGCCTTTAGCCAGTACTTCAATCAAATGATCATCAAAATCACGGGGATGGCTTGTCGTAAAGCGAATACGCGGAATGTCGATTTTGCGGATTTCATCCATCAAATCGCCGAAACTATAATCGATATCCGTAAAATCTTTACCGTAAGCATTCACATTCTGTCCAAGCAGGGTTATTTCCTTGTAACCCTGTGCCGCTAAATGACGGACTTCCTGGATGATATCTCCAGGCCGGCGGCTTCTTTCTTTCCCTCTCGTGTACGGTACGATGCAGTATGTACAAAACTTATCGCAGCCATACATGATATTGACCCATGCCTTGGTTTTTCCTTTACGCACTTTCGGAAGGTTCTCGATTACATCCCCTTCTTTAGACCAAACCTCAATGACCATTTCCTTGGAAAGATAAGCTTCATTAAGAATTTGCGGCAGGCGATGGATGTTATGCGTTCCGAAAATCATATCTACAAAATGGTGCTTCTCTAGAATCCGCTTTACAACTGTCTCCTCTTGTGACATACAGCCGCAAACCCCAAGCAATAAATCCGGCTTTTCCAATTTCAATGATTTTAAATGCCCCAATTCACCGAACACTTTATTCTCTGCGCCTTCCCGAATCGCACAAGTGTTAAGTAAAATGACGTTAGCATCATCCACCGTGTCTGTCGCTTGATAACCAAGTGCCATAAAGATGCCCGCCATGACTTCTGTATCATGTTCGTTCATTTGACAGCCAAAAGTACGAATGTAAAACTTTTTACCTTCTCCCATTCCGCGGAAACCTTCAGGAATGGCAAAGTCATCATGATATTCTACTTCTTCTTTTCCCCGCTTTTTCGCATCCTTTAAGGAAGGCGGAATATAAACGGCTTGAAAGTACTTACTGAAGTCCTTTTCGGATTTTTTGTCCGCTGGATTCTCAGCCTGTACTTGTTGTGATTCTAGTCGTTGTTTCTCGTTCATAGTTAATCTCCTTTCAAAATAGTTAGTTTATTTCTTTCACCAACTATTCCAAGACCTATCTTCAAATGGATTTATACGGATTCCTTTTCAAGAGTTTCCAGTAAATATTAGCTATTAAGTGTGATATATCCACATTATCATAGTATAAAGCTTTTAACAGCAAGAAACAATCATTCTGTCGTGGCTTCTTCAATTGTAAGAAAATTTTCATAAATATTGAAAATAAGAACATGAAAGAAGAGGTTATGACGAATTTAGCCTCTTCTTATCATGTTTGGATGACGCTTTCCCCTTTCAAGATTTTTCAAATGCAGACCATGCAATTTCCACCTTTTCAGGTGTTCAAGGTATAAGGAGAACCTTACCACACTGGCCTTTGATCATCAGTTCAAATCCCTTTTCAAAATCACTTAGTGAAAACCGATGGGTAATCATTGGTTTTACATCAACCTTGCCACTTTCAAGCAGACTTGAAACCTGTTGCCAGGTTGAAAACATCTTCCTTCCAGTTATCCCTTGGACAGTAAGACCCTTGAATACGATATCCTCTGTTATATTAATCGTGACGGGCTTAGAAGGCAGACTTAGAATCGATATTCTTCCACCATTGGTCGCCATCTTGAACCCTTGTTGGATAGCTGTTGGATTACCGCTCATTTCACAAACAACATCCACCCCGTCCCCACTTGTTATGCTTTTCGTGATTTCCACTGGATCCTGATTCATTGAATGAATGAGGTGTGTGGCACCCATCTTTTTGGCAAGCTGAAGTCGATAATCATTAATATCAAGAGCGATTACTTTATCAGCACCTGCGGCCTTTGCTACAGCAATCGCCATAAGCCCAATTGGACCACAACCGATAATTGCCACCGTTTTACCCAGCACCTCGCCAGCTAGCACTGAATGGACGGCATTCCCCATCGGTTCTTGGATGGTAGCTATATCTAGTGGCATATCACTTGGATTTTTCCATAAATTCTTGGCTGGCAGAGCTATGTACTCTGCAAAGCACCCTTGTTTATCGACACCGATAATGTTTGTTTTGTTACAGATATGGAATTGTCCGGTTAAGCACTGCCTGCATGTACCGCAAACTATATGTGTCTCGGCAGATACACAATCACCAACTGAAACATTACTGACACTTGCTCCTATCTCGATTACTTCACCTGCAAATTCGTGCCCAAATACGTATGGCGGGCTCACCCTTCCTTGTGACCATTCATCCCAGGTGAAAATATGAATATCCGTTCCGCAGATCGAGGTCATCTTCACTCGAATCAAGACCTCGTCATCTCGGATGTCCGGGATATCGACAACTTGTAATTGTGCCCCATAACCTCGGTGATGTTTGACGATCGCTTTCATTTTACCTCTCAACATGTACATTCCCCCTGAATAGGGCTGTGCTTTTTCATCTACCTTAATATGTAAAGATATGAAAAATCAATCACAAAAATACCATAACCACTTATGTACCGGCCTTTTCACATTAATAATGATGATTTTTAGGCATTCGTACATTTTTGTTAAATGGGTCATGTTTCTATAGCATCTTGTCCGCTCTCGAATAAGATATCTTGTACAACAAAAACAAAAACAATGAAGGAGTGACTTATATGTCATGTGGATGCAATAATCATGATCATGATCGGGATCACGATCGGGATAGAGATCGGGACAGAGATAACAAAAGAATCGCAGACGATTTTTGTCGTGCTGTAAGGGGCTGTAATAGGCGTGACCGCGATCACCACCACGATCGCGATGACCACCACGATCGGGATCGGGACAACGATAGAATCGCAGACGATTTTTGTCGTGCTGTGAAAGGCTGTAATAGGCGCGACCGCGACCGCGACCGCGATCGGGACCGTGATCGGGACCGTGATCGGGACCGCCATTGTCACAGAAGGAACCGTTGCAATATCTTCGGCGGTGGATGTAATAACGGTTGGTGGTAAGCTAATTTAGAGAGTATAGTGATTCTCTCTACTGAGCTTTCCAGTTAATCACAAAAAAAGGTTCACCCCATCTTAAGGGGTGAACCTTTTAACTTTTACATAAATTCAGCAACAAGCTTATCAAAGTGCGCTTGATCCAGTGTCAAATCTGATTTGTTTAGCGCTTTTTCAGCATACCCTGGCACTAATTCCTGGTACGAAGGGCGTGAAGAGTCTTGATAAATGATCCCTGTCACAAGGCTGTCATGCTGCATCAAAGTCTGCATGGCCTGTTCTTTATTTGATGAATCGTAGCCTTCAATAGTGTTCAATTTAGTTAAGTTTTGTTTAAACCAATCATACGTATTGATCTTATTGTATGTTACGCAAGGAGAGAAAACATTGATAAAGGAGAACCCTTTATGGTTTATCCCTGCTTCAATGATCGCCGTCAGGTCTTTCAAGTCAGTGGAAAAGCTTTGAGCGACAAACGTAGCGCCAGCTGACAATGCTAATTCCATAGGTGAAACAGCCTGTTCTATTGATCCTTCTGGAGTGGATTTCGTTTTAAATCCAGCAGCAGATCTAGGAGAAGTTTGGCCTTTTGTCAATCCATAAATTTGGTTATCCATGACAATATACGTAATATCGATATTACGGCGGATCGCATGAATGGTGTGTCCCATCCCGATTGCAAAACCATCTCCGTCACCGCCTGAAGCTATAACGGTCAATTCACGGTTAGCCATTTTCACTCCTTGAGCAATTGGCAGTGAGCGGCCATGGATGCCGTGGAAACCATATGACTTGATGTAACCGGATATACGCCCTGAACAGCCGATACCGGAAACGACGGCCAAATTCTCCGGCTCCAAACCTACATTGGCTGCCGCACGCTGCATGGCAGCCTGAACGGAGAAATCCCCGCAACCAGGACACCAGTTTGGTTTTACATCATTCCGAAAATCTTTAAACGTTGCCATATTCGAACATCTCCTTGCATTGTGTGTGAATTTCATGCGGGAGGAATGGGTTGCCATCATATTTTAGGATGCTTTTAATTTTATTAACATGTCCGACATTCATCTTGATAATATTAGCCAATTGTCCAGTCGCATTATTTTCAATAACTACTACTTTCTTAGCACTTTGCACCAATGATAGGACTTCATCAGCTGGGAAAGGATGAATCAAACGGATTTGCGCATGATTCACTTTCACTCCATCCGTTTCTAAACGGCCGATCGCTTCATCAATCGTCCCGCGTGTTGAGTTGAAACCAAGAATTAATAAATCCGCTTCTTCATGCGGTGTGTTTTTGTATACTGGTGTTTGGAATGTGTTAGTTAAATTATTCAGCTTACGCATCCGTTTATCCATTTGCAATTTGCGATTCAAGGCCGTCTCGGAAGGTCTGCCCGTTTCATCATGTTCAACACCCGTAACATGGTGAATTCCATTTTTCATACCAGGCACTACCCGTGGTGAGACTCCGTCTTCCGTTACTTCATAACGCTTGAAGTAAGATTTGTTTTCAGGCTCTTCAATTTCAAAGTCCACCAATTTACCGCGTCTTATCTCCACTTTACCGTAATCAAGCGGCTGAACCGTTTGTTTACCTAATGATAGCTGTAAGTCGGATAAAACGATAACTGGACATTGATATTCCTCTGCAAGGTTGAATGCTTCTGCCGTATCATAAAAAGCTTCCTCAACAGTGCTCGGAGCCATGACGATTTTAGGTATTTCACCGTGTGTACCATAAATCATGGCCATTAAATCGGATTGCTCCTGTTTTGTGGGAAGTCCCGTAGATGGACCGCCACGTTGAGTATCGACGATGACAATTGGCGTTTCGGTAATGCCCGCTAAACCAATCGCTTCCATTTTCAAGGAAAGACCAGGTCCAGCTGAAGCTGTGATGGCACGTACACCGCCATAGTTAGCACCGATTGCCATTGTGGCTGCAGCGATTTCATCTTCAGTCTGTATGACCGTCCCGCCAAATTGAGGAAGTTTCTTAATTAAGTATTCCATAATTTCCGAGGCCGGAGTAATCGGGTAAGCTGCCATGAAGCGACAACCTCCTGCAACTGCGCCTAAAGCGATAGCATCGTTTCCGATCATGAACATTCGTTTTTGGCCGTCTGCCTTTTCCAGCTCCATCGCGCCCAGTTTTTCTCCAAGCAAAACTTCCATTGCCTTATATCCGGCAGTAATGGCATCCATATTCTTCTTAACGATTTCTTCACCTTTACGGCCGAATATTTCATCAACCACATCGTTGAATACGGAAATTTCCATTCCGAGAACAGCACATGTCGCACCGATGGCGACCATATTTTTCATTAATGATGTTCCTAATTCGGCTGCTATTTCCGTAAAAGGAACAATATATAATTCTGCCTTTGTATCTTCTGGGCAGACAGGTTTGAATTTTGCATCTGCAATTATGATGCCACCCTCATGTAATTCTTTATAATTGACGTCGATTGTTTCTTGGTCAAAAGCAACTAAGATGTCTAAATCATCAGAGATAGCACGAGTTTCCGTAGTACTTACACGAATTTTATTATTCGTGTGTCCACCCTTGATTCGGGATGAGAAATGACGGTAGCCATACAAGTAATAACCTAAGCGATTGAGGGCAATACAGAATATTTCTCCTGTACTTTCAATACCTTCACCTTGTTGTCCGCCAACTTTCCATGAAAGTTGATTGATCATGTCTTACACTCCTTTAGGACGTTCGTATATAAATGCATTTAACCGCACCTCTCTTAGAACATTCAACTATGTATAATTATCGTTCTAATTTAGGAAAGGTGTACTAAACGCTTTCAATTCTATCGGTTAAATCATCAAATTGCAACCTTTTTGCTTTTATTTTTTATATTTTCAGAATATTTATTCATATCTATATAGTAAGAATTGAAAATCACTTAAGATATTTCCTTTTCAAGCGGAAAATTACGAGTGAAATTATCAAAAAGAAGACCTTTTACAAACTCACTGCTATAAAGCCTGTTCAATTCATTTATTAAGTTATGATAATCCTTATATGACGTTAACTTCTCTACCATATGATCGATTCCATCGAAGTCGGACCCTAATCCAATTTGTCTTTCCCCGCCCAAACTGCATATATGCTCTATATGTTTCAAGATATCCTTTATCGTAACCGGGCCATTTGCTAGAAATTGCGGGACAAAGGTTACTCCGATCACCCCATTTTTCTGTAAAAGGGCTTTTATCTGCCCGTCCTTTAAATTTCGCGGATGCGGACAAAGCTGATAAGCATTCGAATGTGAGGCGATCGGGAATTTCGCCAACTTTAGGGTGTCCCAAAATCCAGCTTCAGATAAATGGGATAAATCACACCAAATTGACTTCTCATTCAGTAGCGCGACCACTTCCGTTCCAAATCCTGTCAAGCCGGCCCCCCTTGTTTCTAATGCCCCATCCGCTACCAAGTTAGCGTGATTCCAAGTTAGCCCTACGGAGGATACTCCAAGATGAATAAGGGTTTTCAGTTTCAACAAATCATTCCCAATGCAATCGCACCCCTCCAAAGTTAGCATTGCACCGATTTCCTTTTCTTTTAAAGATTCGATGTCTGCCTTTGTCTTTATAAATTTCATTTCCGGCTCCGACAAAATCTTTTCATGAAATATATCCACCATCGCCAAAGCAGCTTGAAATCTCATATCAGGGTGGACCTTTTCAGGAATATATATGGCAAAACATTGGACTTTTCCCCCTTCGTCCAATAACCCCCGCTTTGTTATATGTAATTTATCACTATTTATAAAAGAAATATCCGGATCGATGAACATCTTCATCAGCACATCACAATGTGCATCAAAAATCTCCAATGTAATCCCCCTTCCTGTACCTTTTTTATGATTATATATACCATTATAAAGCGATAAGGACCTTTCGTCATTTGGAAGTCACGACAAAAAAGAGCCTGCTCGCCATCCGACAAACAGGACACCCAAACACAATTATCTTGGTTCAATGATTAGTTTTATTGCCGTTCTTTCTTCGCCATCAATAAGTATATCTGTAAAGGCAGGAATACAAATCAAGTCAACTCCACTAGGTGCGACAAACCCTCTTGCGATTGCTACTGCCTTGACGGCTTGATTTAACGCACCTGCACCGATTGCTTGAATTTCGGCTGCTCCTCTTTCCCTGAGCACTCCCGCTAGTGCGCCTGCTACAGAATTAGGATTAGATTTTGCTGAAACTTTTAATATTTCCATTCCTAGTCCTCCTTGTTTTCCCTGCCGATTCTAACTTGGCTCAATAGTTATAACACTTTCCACTGCTACTATATTCATCAAGTAAAACTTGTATGACAAAGAAAACCGGGATTGTACACCATTTATTAAAGAATGGAAAAACGGATGGCAGTTTGACTGTCCATCCGTTCGAATCAATGGTAAAAGGGATGATCTTCGTTAATCAGGATCCTTTCTATCTTCTTTGCCTTGCCAGTTTTCTCATCAATTTCAAGGAGAACCCCGCTTAATAGGGTCCGTCCTTCTTTTGGGACTTCGAAACGAACTGGAAGGCTGGTCAGGAACCGATGGATGACTGCCTCTCTTTCCATACCAAGGATGGCATCATATGGTCCTGTCATTCCTACATCTGATATGTAAGCGGTGCCTGCAGGTAATATACGGTTATCGGCTGTCTGGACGTGTGTGTGTGTACCAACGACGGCTGTAACCTTACCATCCAGGAACCACCCCATGGCTTGCTTTTCGCTTGTCGCTTCACCATGAAAATCGACAAAGATGATCGGTGTCTTTTTTCGAGCCTCCGCCACTAGTTCTTCCGCCTTTTTGAACGGACAGTCCAAATCCGGCATGAACGTTCTCGCCTGCAAATTGATGACAGCTATTTCATGCTGGTTCAATTTTAAAAATTTCATCCCTTCTCCGGGTACCCCGTCTGGAAAGTTTGCTGGACGGACAAGATATTTCGCTTCATCAATAAAATTGAAGATATCACGATTATCCCATGTATGGTTTCCCATGGTCACTGCCTGCGCTCCCCACTCTAAAAAGCTGCGATAAATCTTTTCTGTAATCCCCCGGCCACTTGCCGCATTCTCGCCATTGATGACCGTGATATGCGGACGATACTTTTCTTTTAACTTAGGAAGGTATTCTTGGATCATGTCACGACCTGGAGATCCCACTACATCCCCTATAAATAGCAATTTCATTGTAAAACCCTTTCTGGATTCACCTGATTATATGAATTATTTAAGTATGTATTGTAACATAATTTGGGGTAATTATAGGAATTACGCTAGACGATTAATATCCGAAAAAGAAAAAACGAAGTGGTTTGCACCACTTCGTCTTTCGTTAACGATTATTTAGCATATTCCACTGCTCTTGTTTCACGGATGACCGTGACTTTAATATGACCAGGGTAATCGAGCTCTTCTTCAATCCTTTTCCGGATATCACGTGCGAGTCGATGGGCCGAAAGATCATCGATTTGTTCTGGTTTCACTAGAATCCGCACTTCTCGTCCGGCTTGAATCGCAAATGATTTTTCCACTCCATCATAGGATTCGGAAATTTCCTCAAGTTTTTCAAGTCTTCTAATGTAATTTTCAAGCGTTTCACTTCTAGCTCCCGGTCTTGCGGCTGATAATGCATCAGCGGCAGCCACAAGCACTGAAATGATAGAAGTTGGTTCCGTATCGCCATGATGTGAAGCGATGCTGTTAATGACAGTTGGGTGCTCTTTATATTTGGTTGCTAATTCAACGCCAATTTCAACGTGACTGCCTTCCACTTCATGATCGATCGCTTTCCCAATATCATGCAATAAACCTGCACGGCGGGCAAGAACTTCGTCCTCACCAAGTTCAGCGGCCAGTAAACCTGAAAGCTGTGCCACTTCAATTGAATGTTTAAGTACGTTTTGCCCATAACTGGTACGGAACTTCAAACGTCCTAGTATTTTGATGAGATCTGGATGGAGACCGTGAACGCCAACTTCAAAAGTTGTTTGTTCACCAATTTCACGAATATGTTCATCCACCTCACGTCTTGCTTTGTCAACCATTTCTTCAATGCGGGCCGGATGGATCCGTCCGTCCTGAACAAGTTTCTCAAGAGCCAAGCGTGCCGTTTCCCGTCTAATTGGGTCGAATCCAGATAAAATGACAGCTTCAGGAGTATCATCGATAATAAGGTCAATACCTGTTAGCGTTTCTAACGTCCGGATATTTCGGCCTTCACGTCCGATTATCCGTCCTTTCATTTCATCGTTTGGAAGATTTACTACAGAAACGGTGGTTTCTGCAACATGATCAGCCGCACAACGCTGAATGGCAAGAGAAAGGACTTCTTTTGCTTTTTTATCAGCTTCTTCTTTGGCACGGGTATCACTTTCTTTAATCATAAGCGCTACATCGTGAGCAAGCTCGTTTTCCATTCGGTCTATAATGATTGCTTTAGCTTCTTCACGAGTTAAACCGGAAACACGTTCAAGCTCTGTTTGCTGCTTACGAACCGTCTCGTCCACTTTGCTTTCCATCTCTTCAATATGCTGTTGTCTTTGGTTTAGAGAATCTTCTTTTTTCTCCAAAAGGCTTTCACGTTTGTCTAACGTTTCATCCTTGCGGTCCAGATTCTCTTCTCTTTGCAATAACCGATTTTCTTGTTTTTGTAATTCGTTCCTTCTTTCACGGGCTTCCCGATCCGAATCGGCACGAACTTTATGAATTTCATCTTTTGCTTCCAACAAGGCTTCTTTCTTAAGTGCTTCCGCTTCACGTTTTGCATCCTCAAGGATGTGTTCAGCAGAGCCCTTTGCCCCTGCTATTTTACTCTCAAATTTTGATTTGTGAATAAAATAACCAACAACTGCACCGACGATTAGGCCAAGCAAAGTGAAGATGATTGTCATGGGTTCCATCGTTTCACCTCCCCTTGCTATGAACTTTTTACATAAAATGTTGAACTGTCGGCAAGTACATTGCACATAAATTCAATATACAGCACTTAATTTTCAAAATTTTAGTTTGAAAAATTGTAAAATATACATATTAATTGTATA
The DNA here is from genome assembly GCF_018613455.1 of Bacillus sp. ISL-78. Classification (NCBI taxonomy): domain Bacteria; kingdom Bacillati; phylum Bacillota; class Bacilli; order Caryophanales; family Bacillaceae; genus Bacillus; species Bacillus sp. ISL-78. The sequence goes on along the minus strand of NZ_JAGGQC010000007.1, from coordinate 208,977 downwards.
GTTGAGAATTTTTATTGTCAAGCGTTTGTCCCTTATGTATCAATGATTATTCAAGTTTTCTTAATATCAACCATCATAATGTACAGCATTCTTTATGGAAGAAGTCTGTAAATCTGATTTCAATGGCATTTATTCCGCTGAAAATTTCACACTTTTCTCAAAATATATAGAAAAGGCCTAAGCGAATAACTTAGGCCTTTTCCAAATATCATTAATCAAGCAATTCAAAATGCTCTTCTGTTTCATTTTCTTCTGGTGGTAATTCATGCTCTCCATCAAGATTATAGTGATCTCTGATTTTCTGAGAAATTTCCTGAGCGATATCCTGATTTTCTTTCAAGAACAGCTTCGCATTTTCACGGCCTTGTCCGACACGCTCTTCATTGTATGAATACCATGAGCCACTTTTAAGGACGATATCAAGATCTGCACCCATATCGATGATTTCACCTTCCTGTGAAATCCCTTGACCATACATGATGTCAACTTCAGCTTGGCGAAATGGTGGAGCAACCTTGTTTTTTACAACTTTGATTTTCGTTTTATTACCGACGATTTCATTACCTTGTTTTAATTGTTCCGCACGGCGCACTTCCAGACGAACAGTTGAATAGAACTTCAATGCCCGGCCTCCCGGAGTCGTTTCTGGATTCCCAAACATAACACCGATTTTTTCACGGACTTGGTTAATGAAAATGGCAATGGTATTTGATTTATTAATGGAACCAGACAGTTTTCTAAGTGCCTGAGACATCATCCGGGCTTGAAGACCCATATGGGAATCTCCCATTTCGCCTTCGATTTCAGCTTTAGGAACAAGTGCTGCCACCGAGTCAATGACAATGATATCTACCGCTCCGCTTCGAACTAACGCTTCAGCGATCTCTAAGGCTTGTTCACCCGTATCAGGCTGTGAAAGCAGTAACTCATCGATATTCACACCAAGTTTTTCTGAATATGCTGGATCTAAAGCATGCTCGGCATCAATAAATGCAGCCGTGCCGCCAGTCTTTTGTACCTCTGCAATGGCATGTAATGCTACAGTCGTTTTACCGGAGCTTTCAGGTCCATATATCTCAATGACCCGGCCTCTTGGATATCCGCCCACTCCCAACGCTACGTCCAATGCTAAAGAACCGCTTGAGATCGTTGAAATTCTACGATCAGTCTGTTCCCCAAGTTTCATAATCGAACCTTTACCAAATTGTTTCTCAATTTGTTTTAACGCCATATCTAAAGCCGCTTGACGATCACTCACTTAATTTCCTCCTCTATATTCAACTAATCGGCTGTCCGATTAAAGGTGTACTTACGTTAGCAATTATTCGAGTTCAAGGTTTGTACCCTGTCTCAAAACCTATCTTTACTATATACTCTTTTTACTATTTTGCCAAGCAAAAAGTCGAACATTCATTCGTTTTTTTCTTTCGGGATATCCTTTGTAAAAACGCGTTTTAGCTTAAGGAAATTTCCATTTCGCTTCACTTACTCCCTAAAAAATACATTTTCATTGAATTAACTTTTTTCTTTTTTCCCTATTTTTCAAGAAACAAACTTCTAAAACCAAATAAAAAGCAGAGCTGTATTAAAGCTCTGCTTATGGCGTTTATAAATCCCTTAATAGGTAATGACAGCCGTACTTCACACTCCGAATACGGTTTTGCGCCCTGCTACCGGAAAGATTCAACTCCTTGAAATGAGTGTTTCCATCGCGATAGGAAATGCCAATAAATACTGTACCAACAGGCTTGCCTTCTTGTTCATCCGGCCCTGCAACACCCGTAAAGCTTATGCCTACATCCGCATCGAGCTTACTCCGGACATTAGAGGCCATTTCCATTGCACACTCACCGCTGACCACCCCATACACAGATATGGTATCATCACTGACGCCGAGGACATCGGACTTCGCATCATTCGTATAGCAAACCATTCCGCCCTTAAAGACTTTACCGGCGCCCGGGATGGTTGTCAGCTGTTCTTGGAACATCCCCCCGGTCAAGCTTTCAGCTGCCGCGATTGAAAGCTTGCGGACCGTTAATTCTTTTACAAGTTCCTTTATTAGCGAAGTATTATCACTACCATAATGGAACTTGCCGACCCTGCTAAGAATTTCTTTTTCCGTTTCTAAAATAAGCTCTTCGCATTTTTCTTTGGAAGGGCCTTTGGCGGTTATCCTTAACGTCACTTCCCCTTCGGCTGCCAGCGGAGCGATTGTCGGATTCGTTTGATTGACAAGGAGATCTTCAATCACCGTTTCCAGTTCTGCTTCACCTATACCGTAGAACCGGAGAACCTTGGAATCGATCCGTTCATGCTTTTCCAATTTATTCATGATCTTTTCATAACCATAACTTAAAAACATCGGCTCCATTTCACTTGGTGGACCAGGCAGGAGCATATATGTAATCCCGGATTTGGACAAGACCATTCCCGGGGCCATGCCATGATCGTTTGCCAACACTTCACTGCCTTCCAAGACAAGGGCCTGCTTTTTGTTGTTTTCCGTCATCGGCCGTTCCCGTTTTTGGAAGTAAGCTTCAATGGATTGCAAAGCTTCATCATTAAAAACGAGCTTTTTCCCGATATGGCGAGCAATCGTTTCTTTCGTTAAGTCATCTTTGGTAGGACCAAGCCCACCGGTAAAAACAATCAAGTTCGCCCTCGATTCAGCGATTTCTATAGCATGTTGTAATCGGCGGTCGTTATCCCCAACCACAGTATGGTAAAAAACGTTGATCCCCATTTCCGCAAACTGCTGCGATAAGAATCTTCCATTAGTGTTATTGATTTGACCTAAAAGAAGCTCTGAGCCCACTGCAATGATTTCTGCATCCATCTTTTCAAAACCACCATTCGTTTTACTTTGAATTAACAAATACTTCTTTGTTTTTTATAAAATAATCCAAACCTGACCAGATTGTAAAGATTAATGCAATCCATAATGCTATATTGGCAAATGGAAGTGAAATGAGGGCAAATGGAAGGTTATGCAGCAATAAAGCCGAAATAGAAACAATTTGTGCCCATGTTTTAATTTTACCTAGCTGGTTCGCTGCAACCACTTCCCCTGTACCCGCTAACACCAAACGCAATCCAGTGACTGCAAACTCGCGACTTATGATCACGATGGCAATCCAAGATTGACCGTACATTAAATCTAGATCAACCAAAACGATTAAGGCAGCCGAAACCAGAAGTTTATCTGCCAATGGATCTAAAAATTTCCCTAAATCAGTAATCATATTATATTTTCTGGCAAAATGGCCATCGATCCAATCCGTAGTGGAAGCGATTATAAAGAGGATGGCTCCAGCCAGGTGTGCCACTGGCAAACTGTATTCTCCCCAAGTCAGTGTCCCCCATGAAAAAGGAACGAGCATGATGATTAAAAATACTGGTATTAAACAGATTCTTGCTACTGTAATCTTATTAGGCAGATTCAAAACTTTTACCTCCAAAATTTACGCCTGCCATTTGGGCAATGCGTCTTAGATCAAAATAATGCTTATATGTATAATTTAACTCAAAATCCAATCTTATATGCCGGGTGAACCATTTCCCGCCGCCTTACTATTATATAGAGCAAAAATAGTCATCTATAAGATGACTATTCGGCTTTCGTAAATTGTATCGTAACCAATTGCGTATTCACTTCAGTCGGTGAAATGGAATACTCCAGCTTTTCATCATTCACATAAATCTCAGTTTCATATGCCCTGCCTATGTTGATGACAGCTTCTTTTTCATTGGTGAAATCAATTTCCTGGCTTTTGTCCTTTTCGATAGTGCCCTGGAAAAGTAATTTACCTTCACCATTTTTTATGCCGACCCATGGTGAGCCTTTGGAGGTCACCTTTAATTTAAAAGTATCGGTATTTTTTAATTCATAGGTACTATTTTTACCGCTGGAACTTGTGACGGCAAGATTTTGCTCTTTCTCTTCATCTTTGACTGCTGTATCATCTTCATTCTTCTTTTCAGATGAATCTGATTTATCTTCAGTCTGTTTTTGGTCTGCATTAGCTTCTTCTTTGTTAAACTCTTCACTTTTATTGTAATCCACGGCATCGCTCTGTTTTGCGTCCTTTTTGTCATCGTTATCCGGATTGCTCATATAGTTCAATACCAGAACCCAAATCAATACGGCCGCACCAATGACTAAAACGGCAGCCAAAATCTTCGGTAACAATTCCACAACCTTTGAATCTCCTGCCGGAATGGTTTTCCGGGTTTGGACCCGTGAAAGCTGTTCTGGCAATTCCTCACTATAAATCGATGGTATTTCACTCTTATATTGTTCGAAAATCTCTTCTGAATCCAATCCGACCGCTTCACAATATTGCTTTATGAATGCCCGTACATAGAACTTTCCAGGCATCATACTGTAATTTCCCTCTTCAATGCCAATGAGGTAACGCTTTTGGATCTTTGTTAATTCCTGCAAATCTTCTAAGCTAAGACCTTTGGCTTCCCTAGCTTCCTTTAATCGATTACCCAACTCAGTCAAATAAAACACCTGCCATTTTAAAAGTCAAAGGAACCAAAATCGGACCCTGAAAACTGGTCTTTTTGGTCGACAACTTCATATGTTATTTCTTCTTCAGGATTGTTTCGCAATTCAATAATATAATCAAAGTCTTCGAGGGTATACTCCGTATTTTGGACAAAAACATCCGGATGTTCGATTACTTTGACAGCATCAAGCCTCATTATTTCACGAATCAACTGCCAATGACGCTCATTTGCACGGCGAGTGGAAACAATTCCATCTAAAATGAACAAATTATCATTATTATATTCATCCTCAATAAGCTGGCTGCGGATAGTCTGCTTTAGAAGGGTCGATGACACAAACAACCATCTCTTATTTGCACAAACACTCGACGCTACGATAGATTCAGTTTTTCCGACACGGGGCATCCCTCGGATCCCGATCAATTTATGACCTTCCTGTTTAAATAGCTCGGCCAGGAAATCGACAAGCAAGCCTAGTTCATCACGAACAAACCTAAAGGTGTTTTTCTCATCGGCATCGCGCTGGATATAGCGTCCATGCCTGACTGCGAGGCGATCACGTAATTTAGGTTCCCTAAGCTTAATGACCTTTATCGTATCCATTGTACGGAGAATTGACTCGAATCTTTCTATATTACGGCTGTCTTTGGCCAACAAAAGTAACCCACGCCTGCCTTCATCTACCCCGTTAATGGTGATGATATTAATGGAAAGCATACCTAGAAGGGATGAAATATCCCCTAATAAACCAGGACGGTTGACTTGAATTTCATATTCAAAATACCATTCTTTATTATCCACGATAACACTCCTTAAGCCTAAAAGCTTTTGCCCTAATCATGGGCAAAAAACTTATCCATCGTAAATTTCAAGTCTGAACACTTTAATATTAATTGTCTAGCTTCTATAATATAGCATTTCGTGATAAGTTAAAAGGAAAAACCCTATAAAAGTATTCATTTTTATATAAGAGGACAAATAGTCATCCCCCTTGAATCCAAAAGGCCCTGTTAATTAATAACAGGGCCTTTTGGATTCATATTTTACTTCGTTCCATTGTTCTCGACTAACTTGACCATGACACTTGCCATGGCATGTTTTTCTTGATCGCTTGCCACTGACCAAAGATCAGCAAGCACTTTCTCTTGATCATTCTGGGGCTCAACCTGATTAGCTAGGTAATCACCGATTTCGAAAGCCAAGTTGTTAACAGCGTCTCCTGACAAGCCTTGTTGTTCACCTTGATGTAATCTGTCGCCTAAAAAGTTTTTCCATTGATCCCAATTGTCCAGTACAGACATGAATGGTCACCCTTTCCTTCAAAATAGTACAAAGATATTTTGTGAAGGAACCGAGGAAATTATACATGTCTTTAAAAAAATCATGTGTACCATCCGCCATTTACGCCTAAAATTTGCCCGGTTATATAGGACGACTTGTCGGAAAGCAAATAGTATACGGCCTCTGCGACTTCTTTGGAATGCCCCATCCTGCCCATCGGGATATCGGCTTTGATGATTTCCAGATCTTCTGCACTGAAAGATTCGAGCATGGAAGTGGAAATCGCACCCGGGGCAACGGCATTCACCCGGATTCCATTAAGCGATACTTCTTTGCTAAGCGCCTTGATAAATGCATTTTGGCTGCCTTTGACCATTGAATATAAAACTTCACACGATGCACCTGTCTGCCCCCAAATCGATGTGACGGCAACGATTGCAGCCTGTTCTTGGTACATAAGCTTCGGAAGCAGTTCCTTTGTTAATTGGAAAGGGCTCGTTACATGCAGCTGAACCATTTCAGTAACGATAGTCTCATCCATGTCAGATATAAGCCCGTAATAGCTATTGCCACTATTAAGGACGATTGCATGGAGGGCAAAAATATTTTCCGCCAATTTCTTGTAGCCGTCCGGTGCAGCCAAATCCGCTTGTATCGGAATAAGTTCGACTTGATGAGGCTTCAGTTCTTCAATCAGGGTAAGTATGGCTTCTTCATTGCTGTTATAATGTAAATAAAGTGAGTAATTCTCCTCGGCGAGCTTTATAGCGATTTCCCTGCCGATTCCTCCACTGGCTCCTGTAATAAGGGCAAAACGTTTCCCCACTTTCACGCCCCCTTTATATTATTTCGGAAGTACCTGACAGACTGTCATCCGTTCATCGGATATTAAGTCCTTGGCGACCTCGTTGATATCTTCGATGGTTAGTTTTTCCAATACTGGTACAACATCGAACAAGTTCATATCATTGAATGCATATCTGGTGAATTGATTCGCTATATATTCCGGCGAATTCAAGGAACGAAGGAAGGAACCGATTTTTTTCTTGATTGTCCTTTGCAGGCTTTCTTCATTCAGGCCGGTACCGGCTTTTGATTTTTGCAGGATACCGAATAAAGACTCCATCAACTCATCAGGTTTGGCGCTGTCCCCGCCAATTAACGCAAACCCAAAACCTTGTTCCTGTGTGTAATCATATGAGAAGCTTTGATCGATCAACCCTTCCTCATACAGCTCCTCATGCAAAGGCGAACTCTTGCCAAACAGCATTTCCAAATAAATACTGGTCGCCAATTCCCTTTTCAAAAGCTGTAAACCGGATTGGTTTACATTGATGGCCTTGATCCCCAGCATCACTTTTGGTGTCTGGACATTCATCCTTAAGACTTCTTTATCCTTGGCAACGATTTCCGGCTCTTCGTCAAATTTACGTTCCACTGCTGGTTGTTCGTTGTAGCCTTTATCATTTTGGTTATCCCGAATCAGTTTCATGGTACTTTCGACATCTACCGGTCCTACAACGAATAGGAGCATGTTGCTAGGATGGTAAAACGTATTATAACATTCATAAAGCATATCTTTCGTAATACCTGCAATCGATTCCACAGTACCGGCAATATCGATTTTCACTGGATGCTGATGATACATATTGGCAATCGTCCCGAAATATAACCGCCAGTCTGAATTATCATCATACATGTTGATTTCCTGCCCAATGATTCCTTTTTCCTTCTCTACCGTCTTTTCCGAAAAGTAAGGATCCTGGACAAAGTCAATTAAGGTAGTTAGATTCCTTTCGAAATCAGACGTGCTGGAAAATAAATAAGCTGTACGGGTGAAAGAGGTAAAGGCATTTGCAGATGCTCCCTGCTTTGAAAATTGCTGAAAAACATCACCATCTTCCTTTTCAAATAGCTTATGTTCAAGAAAATGGGCAATCCCATCTGGTACTTTTGAGAATTCCGTTTCATTCAATGGTTTGAAATGGTTGTCGATTGAACCATAATTCGTCGTGAAAGTCGCAAATGATTTATTGAACCCGCTTTTCGGAAGAATATATACTTCGAGACCATTATCCATTTTTTCATGGAAAAGCTCTTCTTTCAATTGAGTGAATGCTATTTTTTCCATTACCCTTGCACCTCCGCTTCCGTTAGGAAATAAATCGTATCAAGCTGGATCTTTTGACCGACTGCAATGATTTCGTCCTTTGTCGTCCGCTCTGTTTTTGCAAACCACTCGTCGAGTGATATATCCTGCCCGGAAATCACATTATGATATAAAATTTCCACAAGCCCTCTCGAAACGTCAATGGTTTCAAGGAGCTGGTTCTTAACGACCGCCTTTGTCTGTGCCAGTTCTTCATCGGAAAAGTTCCCTTGCTTCATTTCCTTCATTTGTGCATGAATGATATCCAATGCCTGCTTGTAGTTGGCATTTTCAATGCCGGCCATGACCATCAATAGACCTTTATGACTTTCAAGCCTTGAAGCTGCATAATAAGCAAGGCTGGCTTTCTCCCTGACATTAATGAAAAGTTTTGAATGTGAAAAGCCACCAAAAATCCCATTGAATAGCTGAAGAGCATAATAATCCGGATCACCGTATGCAACTTGGGTTCGATAACCGATATTCAATTTCCCTTGTTTCACATCCGAATTCTCGATGATTTCTTTTTCCTTCTCCACTGACTTGCCCGTCTCCCTTGGCAGTCTAACAGGCTTACGTTCTTGCAACGACACATACTTGTCAGCCAGCGCCTCCACTTCCGATCCATCGATGTCGCCGATTACATATAAATCGATTTCATCTTCCGACAGCATTTTTTTATAGTAGGCGAATAGGGACTCTGGAGTTATCGTTTCCAAGTCTTGAAGATTACCGCTCGCTTCTAAAGCATATGGTTCGTTTTTGCACATTTCCTCTACTAGACGTGTAGCTGAATATCGCATTTTGTCATCGGAAATGGATTGAATCCGCTGTTTTAAGGAACGGATTTCATTGGAAACCGTTTTAGAGTCAAAGGCTTCGCCGTTTTTCTTCGGATTGAAGATCACCTCTGATAATAGCCCAAAAGCCTTTTCAAGAAGCGGGGTTGAATCACTAAGGAATTTTTCATTTACGATATCAATCGTAAAACTTATGATTTGATATTCTCCTTTTTTAGCTACATCGACATAAAACCCTGCTCCATATAAATCATCAAGATAAGATCGAAGCTCGGGTGTTGTAGGATATTTACTTGTATTGCTTTGTAACACATATGGCAGCAATGCACGATATGTAACGTCCTCTTTCGTCAAAGGGGCTTTCATCTTCAGCACGAGAGTATTCGTTTTATATTTATCCGTCCGGACCACATGAAGCTTGTAGCCGCTTTTTTCCGTAATTGTATCGGAAGCAATAGACATGAATAATCCTCCTCATTATATAACTCACCTTTATTAGCTTATTGTTTGTAGATTGGAACCCTTTTAAACATCTACTTAAAATATACATGTGAAAGGAAAAATCATGCAAGTTACAGCTACTTTTTTTCGTTTTTCACCAGCTCACCATCACTTATGGCTCAACCTCAAAAGAAAAAAACCGGCCAGCACAGTTTGCTGACCGGTTAGACACTTATCTTTTTCCTTTGATGTATGGCTGTCCGGATGCTTTAGGAGCATCTGCACGTCCAATGAAACCAGTTAGCGCAATGATCGTCAGAACATATGGAGCGATCAAGAGGTAAACTGATGGAATATCCTTGAAGAAGGGAAGGCTCGAGCCAACGATACTCAAACTTTGAGCCAAACCAAAGAATAAAGCTGCTCCCATTGCCCCGATTGGGTGCCACTTACCAAAAATCATGGCGGCAATGGCCATGAAACCTTGACCATTAATTGTCGCATGATTGAATTCATTTGAAAAGATGGTAGCATAAATCGCTCCGCCGATACCCCCAAAAGCACCTGATAATAAAACGGCGGCATATCGGATTTTCGTAACATTGACACCCATCGTATCAGCAGCCATTGGATGCTCACCCACGGCACGGATCCTTAACCCGAATGGTGTTTTATAAAGTACATACCAAACGACAAAAGATATGAGAATCGCTATATATACGATGTAATAACCATTTGCGAAAAAGATGGGGCCAATAAATGGAATATCACTTAGTAACGGAACATCAATCCTTGGGAATGTTTCTGTGATTCTATCAGTTTGACCTTTGTCAAAAATCAGCTTCACCAAGAACATGGTCAGACCAACTGCCAACAAGTTGATGGCTACCCCACTAACCGTTTGGTCCGCCCTGAACGTAATGCATGCCACAGCGTGCAGAATGGAAAACAGCAAGCCGGCAACCATAGCCGCTAAGACGGCAAGCCAAGGAGTCCATTCACCAAATACATCAGCAAACATTAAGTTAAAAACAATCCCTGTAAAGGCACCAATGACCATCAAACCTTCTAAACCGATGTTTATGACACCAGCCCGTTCAGAAAACACTCCTCCGAGTGAAGTAAAAATAAGTGGAGCAGCTAGAGCTATCATAGATGGAATAATAATTTGTAATACTTGGTAAAAATCCACTTATTTCACCCCTTTCTTAAATCGAGCGGCAATCCAACGAATAAAATAACTGGAAGCGACGAAGAAAATGATCAATGCTATGACAATATCCACAATTTCACTAGGTATTCCGGTTTCTAGCGGCATATTTAAGGCCCCGGCTTTCAGTCCTCCAAATAATAAGGCTGCAAGCACAACACCAATAGCTGTATTCGCCCCTAATAAGGCTACTGCAATCCCATCAAAGCCCATACCTGTGAACCCGCCTTTGACTGCGGCATAACCGAAAGTTCCAAGACCTTCCATCGCACCAGCAAGTCCTGCAAAAGCACCTGAAATAACCATGGAAAGTATGATGTTCTTATTGACACTCATCCCTGCATACTCGGACGCGTGCTGATTGAAACCTACCGCTTTCAGTTCAAAGCCGGTTTTGGTCCTTTCAAGTAGGAACCACATGATGATTACGCAAATAATCGCTACCACTATTCCCCAATGCATCCGGGAAAAATCCGTAATGCTTTCAAAAAAAGGAGACCGCAGAGATGCTGTATCAGCAATTCTTTCTGTTTTATCCAGCTTGTCAGTCATTACATTCCTAATTAAATAATTCGTCACATATAAAGCTGTATAATTCAACATGATAGAAACGATTACTTCATGTACACGGAACTTAGCTTTTAAATAACCAGGGATAAATGCCCACAATGCCCCGGCAGCTGCACCAACTAAGATGGCCAATGGCAAATGGATGATCCTTGGAAGATCAAAAGCGATTCCGACCCAAACTGCCGCCAGCCAGCCTACAATCAATTGCCCTTCCACACCGATATTGAAAAGGCCCGTGCGAAAAGCAAAAGCCACTGCCAAACCGGCAAGGATATAAGGGATGATTGTCCTGACGGATTCCCCTACATAATAAGAATCCCCAAAAATCCCATTTACCATGGAGCCATAGCCGGCAACTGGGTCATAGCCGCTTACTAACATGATTATGGCCCCAACGACTAAGCCGAGGATAACTGCTATTAACGGACTCGTTAATTTAGATAAATACTTAGACATTTTGTTTTCCACCTGCTTCCGTCCGTTTACTGCCGGCCATTAGAAGGCCTAGCTCCTGTTCAGTCGTTTCTTTCGGATTGACAATTGCGACGATTTCCCCTTCGTATATAACGGCAATCCTATCGCTCACATTCATGATTTCTTCCAATTCAAATGAAATGAGAAGTACCGCTTTTCCTGCATCACGCTGTTCAATGAGCCGTTTATGGATAAACTCGATCGCTCCTACATCAAGCCCGCGTGTTGGCTGTGCGGCAATCAATAAATCCGGGTTCCTATCAACTTCCCGGCCGATGATCGCTTTTTGCTGATTCCCGCCAGAAAGAGCCCTTGCCGGGGTATATTCACTCGGAGTCCGAACATCATAGCTTTTGATCAATGAACGGGCTTTTTCAAATATTTTCTTTGAGTTCAAGATACCGGCTTTTGAGAAAGGCCTTTGATAGTAGGTTTGCAAGACAATATTTTCCCCAATGCTGTAATCGAGAACCAAGCCATGCTTATGCCTGTCTTCTGGAATATGGCCGACACCTGCTTCAGTAATTTTACGCGGCTTCAGATTCCTGATTTCTTTTCCATTTAGCATTATCGAACCAGCTGTTGTCTTCCTTAGGCCAGCCAATGCCTCAATCAGTTCGGATTGACCGTTTCCATCTACACCGGCAATACCGACAATTTCTCCTGCACGGACTGTTAAATCCAAGTTCCGAACAGCTGAAACGCCCCGGGAATCCTTGACTTCCAGTTCCTGAACCTCGAGAACTACATCCGAAGGAGTAGCGGCCGTTTTTTCCGTCTTGAATAGAACTTCCCTACCGACCATCAAGCTCGCCAATTCGTTAGGATTCGTTTCGTTGACGTTCACTGTACCAATTCCTTGCCCTTTGCGGATAACCGTTACCCGGTCACAAACCTCCATGATTTCCTTAAGTTTGTGTGTGATTAAAATGATAGATTTACCCTCTTTGATAAGGGCTTTCATAATATAAATCAATTCCTTGATTTCTTGAGGAGTCAATACAGCGGTCGGTTCATCAAAAATCAATATTTCCGCACCACGGTAAAGCGTCTTAAGAATCTCGACACGCTGCTGCATCCCTATTGAAATATCGGCAATTTTCGCATAGGGGTCAACACGAAGCTGATATTGTTCTGATAGTTTCCTAACTTCATCACTCGCTTCTTTTAAATCGATCTTACCCGCTTTGGATGGTTCTTTTCCTAAAATGATATTTTCCGTTACTGTAAAAGGGTCAACGAGCATAAAATGCTGATGGACCATCCCAATCCCTAAATCATTGGCAATGTTGGGACTGGTAATCTTGACTGGCTTCCCATTGACACGGATTTCTCCCTGCTCAGGCTGGTATAAACCGAATAAAACATTCATCAAAGTGGATTTACCCGCGCCATTTTCACCTAATAATGCGTGAATCTCCCCTTTTTTAACCTGAAGTGTAACGTTATCATTTGCGACGATGCCGGGGAATTCCTTACGGATATTAAGCATCTCAATTACATATTCCACGTATTATCAACTCCTAAAATGAGTGTAAATATTCTTTAATCATTCATTGCTTTACTAGCTTATTGATTTTTTAAAAAAAACCAAATGAAAAACTACGATTCTTTCATAGTTTTTCATTCGATATTTTTAAGGCAAAGCGTGATTGGGAAAAGAAAGAATAGAGGGCATTTCTGCCTCCCTATTCTTTCTGGCATTACAGCTTATAAATCAAGTTTTTCGAATTCTTCATCCGTACCCGGAACGACGAATTCACCTGATTTAATTTTTTCTGTCCATTCTTCGACCGCTTTTAAAGATTCTTCTGTTACGTTATCTTTTGTTTCGGAAATGCCTACACCATTTTCTTCGATACCGTACTCAATTACTTTTCCGCCTGGGAAGTTTCCTTCTTTCGCTTTCTCGGAAAGGTCTTTAACTGCCACGTCAACACGTTTTAACATGGAAGTCAGAGTGATGTTGTCGTCAGTTCCAGGAACTGCCCCCAATTTAGCTTGGTCGCTATCTACACCGATAACATAGATTTCTCTCTTAGGATCTTTTTGCTTTTGCTCTACTGCTTCAGTGAATACACCTTTACCAGTTCCGCCAGCAGCATGATAAATGATATCGACACCTGAAGAATACATGGAGCCTGCAGTTGATTTACCGATATCAGCTTTATTGAAATCTCCGGCATATTTAACTTCAACTTTTGCATCCGGATTTACAGATAAAACCCCAGCCTTAAACCCAACTTCGAATTTCTTGATTAACTCAGATTCAACTCCGCCGATAAAACCGACTTTGTTTGTTTTCGTTTGCATTCCGGCAATTACACCTACCAGGAAAGAACCTTGCTGCTCTTTAAAATTAATGCTGGCTACATTCTTTTTGTCAACAACTGTATCCACGATGGCAAAGTGTGAATCCGGACGTTGGTCAGCCACTTCACCAACAGCTTCCGCTAAAAGAAAACCGATACCATAGATTAGTTGATAATCTTCACGTACAAGCGTATTCAGGTTCTTAGCGTAATCGGCATCAGATTTAGATTGCAGGTAGTTGTAGCCATCTTTACCTTTTTCCAGACCATTATCCTTACCGAATTCCTGAATTCCCTTCCAAGCTGATTGGTTGAACGACTCGTCATCCACGCCGCCAGTATCAGTTACCATCGCAACAGTGAAGTTATCTTTGTTTTTCCCATTTGAAGATTCTTTATCATCATTCTCTGAATTACCACATGCTCCCAGTAGCGTACCTGCTGCAAGAACAAGTGAAAGAGCTAGTCCTAATTTGCGCTTTTTCAATTTTTATCCCCCTAATTTACATAGTTTTTGAGCAGGAATGTTCTGAAAAGTCATTTATGTTTGCGTTTTCACTTCTCGTTAATTTTTTTTGCATACGTTTGATCGACTTTTTTGGAATCGAAACAATCGCTTGCATTCATCCGTATGCAGAGTCAAGGCCTACACACGTTTACGAAGAACATGAAAGCTGAACATATTGGCTTTAAAGTAGTTAACAGAATACAGGATAGGCTGGTCCCAATCATCCAGATGCATCTGCTTTAAAACGAGTAGCGCGGCTTCTGGCGAGCATTTAAGGATTGGAGAAACTTTCTCATGATATCCAATAGGCTCAATCTCCGCTACGGCATGCGTAATTTTCCGATGCGCATCTCTTTCCAAAATATCAAAAAGGGACTCATCATTACGGTCAAAATTTTCTGAAAGAATAGATTCAGGAATTTTGTCAATACAGTAGACGACTGGCTCCCCGTTCGCAGTCCTTACTCGTTCGATGCTGACGATGCGTTCGTCTGTAGAACAAGAAAACCTGCGTATATCCTCTTCTGTAGGTTCTTGGGCCGTCGAGCTTAAGAAAATCGTACCCGGCTTCATCCCTGCCTCTTCAATCATGTTCGTGACACTTTTTAATTGCTCGATACCTGAGGTGAACCGAGGTTTCGGATTGACGAAAGTCCCAACTCCATGGCGGCGAATGATAATGTTTTCTTCTTCCAAAATTCGCAGCGCTTCTCGAAGTGTCGCCCTACTAACTCCCAATTTTTTCGCAAGATCGAATTCTGAAGGGAATTTTTCATTTTCCTGATAGACTCCAGCTTCAATATCCTGCTTCAGGTAATCAATGACCTGCAAATATAAATGTCGACTATCTGATTTTATTGACATACAGTTTCCCCCAGCTAATTTCTTAAGACATCAGACCTCTGATGTTGAATCATTCCTACTAATCGAAAATAATATAACATTTTTTTTAATATAAATAAATAGTGTTTTACTATTTACTTTAAAAGAATTTAGGAGAAATTACCCTTCCCTGTGTCTTTCAATCTAGATGTGGCTGCAGAATTTGTACGATTATTCTCCTAAATCAGATAAATCTTAAAGTGAAAGGCTAGATGCATCCAGCTATGTTCAAGATGCTTTTTTCCTGTATAATAGGATTTATCTTCTTTGAAGGGATGTACACAAGATGTTAAAGATTACAGAATACACAATCGAAAAATTGAATGATCCATTTGGTATTTTGTCCGGGGAACGTTACGAGTTGTTCTTGGATATTGAAGTGCCTGAAGAGGATGAGCTCTTTTCAGAAAATGGTTTATATATCCGGGTGCTTTTTGCTTTGGAGGAACAAAAAGGCAAATTGATTAAATATGATATTTTTGAAAAAGGGAGCGAAGGCGCACTCGAATTCGATTTAGAAGAAGATGAAGAAGCGATGATTACCGACTTCTGCCTTAAACATTTAGACGAGGCGATGAATAATTAAAAAACCGGGCCGCTGCCCGGTTTTTTCTTTACCTATGATGAATGAGCTTCATCTTGTTCATCTTTTGTAACCAATACATTTCGGGGTTTACTGCCTTCATATGGACCGACAATTCCCCTCGCTTCCATTTCATCAATCAATCTGGCTGCCCGGGTATAGCCAATCCGGAAACGGCGCTGCAGCATGGAAACAGATGCAGTCTGCATTTCTACGATCAAGGATACCGCATCCCCATATAAATCATCTTCGACTTCACCATTTGAGGTTTCTGCAATTTCATCGGGTATCATTTCTTCGTTGTATTGTGCTTTTTGCTGTGAAATGACATATGTGACAACTTCCTCGACTTCATTGTCGGATAAAAAGGCCCCTTGGACGCGGACCGGTTTTGAAGCTCCTGAAGGCAGAAAGAGCATGTCACCCCGGCCTAACAGTTTTTCGGCCCCGCCCATGTCGAGGATCGTTCTCGAATCGGTCATTGATGAAACACTAAAAGCAATCCGAGATGGGATGTTCGCTTTAATGACCCCTGTAATTACATCTACGGATGGCCGCTGAGTCGCGATTATCAAGTGGATGCCAGCAGCACGAGCCATTTGTGCAAGCCTTGTGATGGCATCCTCTACATCGTTAGAAGCGACCATCATCAAATCTGCCAGCTCATCGACAATGACTACGATATAAGGCAAGAGCGGTTGTTTGGCGTCTTCTTCAATGTTATACCGGTTAATGTAATCATTGTAGCCTTCAATATTTCGCGTACCGGAATGAGAAAATAGCTCATAGCGCCTTTCCATTTCACTGACCACTTTTTGCAAAGCCTGTGCAGCTTTCTTTGGATTGGTCACTACAGGTGCGAGTAAGTGGGGAATTCCATTATAGACATTCAACTCGACCATTTTTGGATCGATCATCATCATTTTCACTTCATGCGGTTTTGCCCGCATCAGAATACTCGTGATAATCCCATTGATACAAACGGATTTCCCGCTGCCCGTAGCACCAGCCACTAGTAAATGCGGCATTTTATTGAGCTCCGCCTTAACCGCTTCACCGGAAATATTCCGCCCTAGGCCTATTTGCAGTTTTGCGTCAGGCTTGTCAACTTCTTTGGCCTCTAAAACTTCCCTTAATGACACCATCGCCACTTCGGAGTTAGGCACTTCTATTCCGATTGCCGATTTTCCGGGAATCGGCGCTTCGATCCTAATATCCTTTGCGGCAAGTGCAAGGGCCAAGTCATCGGATAGGCTGACAATTTTACTTACCTTCACCCCTACATCCGGATGTACTTCGTATTTGGTTACGGCAGGGCCTAAATGAACTTGAGTGACCCTCGCTTTCACCCCAAAGCTATGAAAGGTGCGCTCAAGTTTTGCCGCATTATCATGAATTAATTGGTACTCTCCGCTTTGGTCGGTTTTTTTAGGCTGCAATAACAAAGAAAGAGGCGGTAAAAGATATTCTTTATTCTCCACTTCCGTAAAATTCATAGGCGGAACGGCATCATCCTGGTCCCCTGCATTTTCAGCTGCAGGCTCCGTAACAACGGGAATTATTTCGTTTTCGTCGCTATAGGCTTTATCAGCAAAGCTGGAAATGATCCGTTCCGTCGCCATTTCCTGTGTTTCCTCTTCTAGAGGGGGCTGATCCGTTTCTTCCACCGGTTCGTTTTGCCGTTTCTTCTTTTTCACGGGATTCTTTTTCTTTTCTTTTTTGTCTTCATTCCACGTTTTCACATCATCTCTGAATGCGGACCATTGCTTTTTGAAAAAGCCGCCAAGACCCCTGAAAAACTTCCCTAGGGTTTCACCTAACGTTTTCCCGGTCAATAGGACGGCACCTACAATGATAAAGAGGAATGAAACGATTTTCGATCCAGCTTCGTCGAATAGAAAGTATGAAGCTGCAAATAATATCGCTCCAATCATACCGCCCCCAAGGTCCTTTGAGCTGGCCTTGCCGGTCACTTCCATCCAGAAAAGTTCCCATGTATTCGAAATGACGCTGGGCTTCGTAAACGGCCCTCCATCTGCAAGCATGTTAAACAGGGTAACATGACTTAGCAGGAGCATGCTCGCAACAAGGAAATACATCCCGACCAATTGCCGTTTCAACAGGTACGGGACCTCTCTCTTTATCATCAAATAGAATCCAGCTGCAATTGCTCCCAACAAAAAGAGGATATACCATTCCCCCATGAAGAAGCGGATTAAAAAGACCGTCCCGTTTCCCACTGCTCCAAGCTTGGCAATGGCAATGATGGCCAAGCCTATTATGGTGAGGCCAATCAATTCATATTTAAGCGTTAGTTTTAACTTCTCTGTACTATTCTTTTTTCTGCGTTTCTTCTTTGCCATAAGATCACCTGATTCTTCATGAAACTATTCTAACTTTCCTATTCAACATCACTACATGATTTCCCTTCACGAAACAAACGTTCGCTACTGATTATACCAAATAAATATGACCCTGTCCTTGATATATATACCATTCATTCTTTAGGAGGACATTTTTCCCATATAATGAATAAAGCAGCCAAGCGGCTGCTGATTTTCATTCCAGTATATCATAATTTACCTCAGTTAGTCGTTTTTACTAATGGTTCATATGTTCAAACACATTTATGACAGCTCCCGGCTGAATGTGTACATTCATATAATCTTCAGGATCGGTGCTGACGATTCGATCAATGCGAAACGTGCGGCCACCGTCATGTTCAACCATAACATGTACACCATTGTAGATCATTTCCATTAAATTCGCCGTCTTCTCATGGTGATGAGGGAAAATTATTTCTTCAGGAACGATCGTATAAAGCGTCATTGCAAAAGCCCCTCCTCTTCCCCGGCAATTTTTGGCCTTCTTTCTTCCATGAAGCTATTTAGTTTTCTCATGGCCTGGCCCACTCCTCCTACATCATCGATCATACCGATTTCAACTGCCTCGGCCCCGATAACATTCGTACCGATATCACGTGTCAAGTTTCCTTTGGCAAACATTAAATCCTTAAAACTTTCTTCCGTAACGTTGGAGTGGCGCGTAACAAATTTAATGACTCTTTCCTGCATTTTATCCAAGTATTCAAAGGTTTGAGGCACGCCAATGACTAGCCCCGTCAAACGAATTGGATGAATCGTCATCGTTGCTGTTTCTGCTATATAGCTATGGTCACACGAAACCGCAATCGGCACACCGATCGAGTGCCCTCCCCCAAGTACAATCGAGACGGATGGCTTTGATAGGGAAGCCAGCATTTCTGCGATTGCCAGTCCCGCTTCGACATCTCCTCCGACCGTATTTAATATGACAAGCAGCCCCTCTATATTGGGATTTTGTTCAATTGCCACAATTTGCGGAATAACATGTTCATATTTGGTCGTTTTATTTTGAGGCGGCAGCTGCATATGTCCTTCAATTTGTCCAATGATCGTCAAACAATGGATTTTTGAGTCTTGAGATAGTTGCGGAACATTAGTAGCCCCCAGCTGCTGGATCTTTTCGATTAAAGTTGAATTCTTACCTTCCTGCTTGCCTTCATTTTCATTTGGTAATGGTGCATTATCCACTATGCCAACCCCTTTCTCTTTTAGCCTATAGCTTTATTATGTCTCGAGTCTCGGACTTCATTCTTCAAGATATGGAGTCAGAAAAAAGAACCCCTGACTGTTCAAATCAGGGGTTACTTACTTAATATTCCATTATGATCGGTAAAATCATTGGGCGGCGTTTCGTTTTTTCATAGAAGAATTGGTTTAGTGCATCACGCATTTCCTGCTTCAGCGTGGACCAATCAAAAGGCTGGCGCGACCCATTTTTCTTTACGATTTCACTTACTATTTCAGTTGCTTCCGCAATCATTTTTTCTGATTCGCGAACATATACGAAGCCCCTTGAAATGATTTCAGGGCCTGCTGCAATGCTTTTATCCTGACGGTTCAACGTGACGACTACAATCAAAATGCCATCTTGGGATAACAAGCGCCGATCACGAAGAACGATATTACCCACATCTCCAACACCGCTGCCATCTATCAAGATATTTCCTGCAGAGACTTTGCCGGAAAGCCCCATTTTATTGCCCTTTAGTTCGATGACATCCCCTTTTTCGGCAATTATGATGTTTTCACGCTTAATTCCCGCAGCAACCCCAACTTTTTGATGGGCATATAAATGGCGGTATTCCCCATGTACAGGGATTAAGAATTTAGGATTCATCAAATTGATCATCATTTTTAGCTCTTCCTGGCTCCCATGCCCTGTTACGTGCACTTTATATTTATTGGCAGATACCACTTCAGCACCAACCCTGTATAGCAAATCGACGGTTTTGGATAAAATAAGTTCACCGCCCTGCAGGGGTGATGCACTGATCAAAACGGTGTCTCCCTTTTTGATCGTTACCTGCTTGTGGGTCTGCTTTGCCATTTTTTGAAGTGCTGCAATGGGTTCACCCTGATGACCAGTCGATAACACGACGATTTCACGGTCGTCATAATGGCAAATTTCATTAATCGGGATTATCAGCTTTTCTTCGACCTTTAAGTAGCCAAGATTCAAGGCTGTTTCATAAACGCGTTGCAGGCTTTTTCCTACAACTGCCACTTTTCTGCGACTTGCTGCAGCTGCATTGAAAACATGTTGAATCCGGTTGATGTTCGAAGCGAAGCACGCAACGATGATCCTTCCGGAGGCAGCATGGAAAACCTCTGTTATATCTTTGGCCACAACTGCTTCTGAAGTCGTATAACCTGGCCTCTCGGCACCGGTACTATCCGAAAGCAGGCATAGGACACCTTCTTCACCGATACTGGCCATCTTACCGATTTCCGGTTTATATAGATCCGTTGCTGCCTGGTCGAATTTGAAATCCCCTGTATAAACGATTGCACCTTCACGAGTATGGATCACGACTCCGACAGAATCGGGAATGCTATGGTTAGTCCGGAAAAAGGACACGGCTGCTTGAGGGAAACTTAAAAGGGAATCCGAATCGATTTCAGTGAAAGTTGCCCTGCCGTTAAAGCCATCTTCCTTTAATTTCGTTTTGATTAAAGCAAGTGTAAGCTTAGTTCCATAAACAGGAGCCGGTAAATATTTCAAGACATAAGCAAGCGCTCCCATATGGTCTTCATGACCATGGGTAATGAATATCCCCTGCACCCGTTCCTTATTATCCATCAAATAAGAAATATCTGGGATGACCGCATCGATTCCGAGCATTTCGTCTTCCGGCAGCATTAATCCTGCATCAAGAAGATAGATGTCCTCGTTCACCTCAACGACGTACATATTTTTACCAAGCTCCCCTTGTCCTCCAAGAGAAATCACTTTTATTCCATTATTTTTATCTTTACCCAATCGAATATCCTCCTTAAAAAATCCCGTTCATAATTTCCCAATGATTTCATTATAACCGATGTTCAAAAAACATGACAACACTTACCATTTTCAGAGGGACTTTTTCATATAATTCAAAAAAAACAACCTATTATGTAAGAGATCCTTTGTACTTTTACCAGTTTCGATTGATTATAAAAAATTCAAATACTATCATCCCGAAATCGGAAAGTATATCCCGTTCATATACATCATTATGTAAAAACAAGCCAATCTTCAACGATCAGCTTGTTCCGTGTCTTTTTATTTTTTTAATACCTTGGTTAATGCCAGGCGTTCCTGCTCCGTCAATGGCACGATTGGGAGTCTGACCGATCCAACGTCAATTCCATATAACTGAAGAGCTGTTTTGACAGGTGCAGGGCTTGGCGCTGCAAACAAACCTTTTATAAGCGGTAACAGTTCCTGATGCAGCCGGGCTGCCTCTTTCAAGTTCCCACTGATGAAGGCCTCCACTATTTTCTGCAACTCCTTGCCAGCAATATGTGAAGCAACCGATACTACACCCACACCACCAATCGCCAACACCGGTAGTGTTAAAGCATCGTCCCCGCTATATAATGCAAAATCTTCATCCGTGCCGGCTATGATTTGGGTCATAGCATTTAAATCCCCGCTTGCTTCCTTAACGGCTACGATATTGGGAATTTTCGAAAGGCGGATGATCGTTTCCGGTTCAATATTAACGGAAGCCCGCCCAGGGATATTATATATCATAACAGGGAGCGTCGTACTGGCTGCAATAGCCTTAAAATGCTGGTACAGACCTTCTTGATTCGTTTTACTATAATACGGGGCAACCAGCATTATCGCATCGGCGCCATTTTGTTCCGCCTTTTTTGTCAACTCGATGGAAGCATACGTATTGTTGCTTCCTGTACCCATGATGATGGGCACACGTTTTTCAACAACCTTAGAAACATGACGCAATAACGCGATTTTCTCCTCCGAAGATAAAGTTGGAGATTCCCCTGTCGTTCCCGACAGCACAAGTGAATCGGTCCCATTCGTTAATAAGTAATTAACCAATGAAGTCGTCTTTTGAAAATCAATATTTCCCTTGCTATCGAAAGGGGTGACCATCGCGGTTGATACTCTACCAAATATCATCATCTAACACCTCTTTAATTTTTAAAACATTTACTTAATAAAAACCTGATTATTGGACTTCCCCTACATGCAATTGAAATGCATAGTGCAGGGAATTAACGGCTTCTATTAAATCTTCTTCTTTTACGAGTACCCAAATTGTCGTATGGCTGTCAGCTGACTGGAGAATGGCAATTTCCTTTTCGGAAAGCGCCGTGACAATCTTCGCTGCCACGCCAGGTACTCCATTGATGCCTGCACCGACTACCGATACCTTGGCACAATTCCTTTCAATGACCGGTTCATGACCAAGCTCGGCCAAAATCGAGAGGGCAAGTTCTGTCATCTCTTCCGATACGGTATAAACTACACCACTTGGATATATATTTATAAAGTCAACTGAAATGGAGGCATTGGCCATCGCTTTGAAAACTTCAGCCTGTAAATTATATTGATCTTTTTTCGCACGGACCTTGATTTGAGTGATCTTTGGTACATGGGCAATCCCGGTCACAAGCCTTTCACGTATGTCACTGCCCTGGCTTCCCTTGTTCACGCTTGTAACAAGGGTTCCCAAACCTTCGCTGTATGTTGACCTTATCCGAATCGGGACTTTTGCCTGCATCGCAATTTCAACAGCTCTCGGATGTATGACCTTCGCCCCTTGATATGCCATGTTGCAAACTTCCGTATATGAAACGATTGATAATGGACGAGCTTGATCTGCAATGCGTGGATCTGCTGTCATGATTCCTTCGACATCCGTAAAAATATCGACCCGTTCAGCTTGCAATGCGGCACCTAATGCAGCTGCTGAAGTATCACTTCCACCACGGCCGATGGTCGTGATGTCACCATTTTTAGCAGCTCCCTGGAAACCTGCTACAACGACAACATCCTTCACCTCAAGTTCTTTCATGAGGCGATCGCATTTCATTTCGATTATTTTCGCACTGGAATAGTCGTTATTCGTCATGAATCCTGCTTGAGCTCCAGTATAAGCAACCGCATCAATACCATGTTCCAAGAGCATGTTAGTAAATACTACAGATGATATAGTTTCTCCGACAGACATAAGTAAATCCTGTTCTCGCTTTGAAAGGCTGGCTTTGGTTCCATTTACAAGGGAAAGTAAGGTATCCGTTGCATAAGGATCCCCTTTTCTTCCCATTGCTGAAACCACAACCACCACTTTATATCCTTCTTTAATCGCTTTTTCGATATGCCCCTTGGCAAATGAACGGCTTTCCTCATCACGAACGGATGTCCCGCCGTATTTCTGGACGATAATTTTCATAATATGCACCCCAAATATAAGCCAGCTCCCCGATCCGGGAAGCTGACAAAGACTCTCTATCCTATTGGAATTTGTTTTTCTGTCGAGTTCATTAAGAATAAATTATTACTTAACGGTAACCAAACCTAATTTCAAAAGGCTTTCAGCAATTTGAACGGAATTCCAAGCTGCACCTTTTAATAGATTATCGGAAACCACCCATAAATGGAAGCCTTTATCTTCATCCAAATCTTTGCGAATTCGACCGACGAATACATCATTCTTGCCGACGGATGAAGCAGGTGTTGGGTAAACTTGTTGTTCCGGTTCGTCTTCCAACACTATGCCAGGTGCCGTTCTCATTAAATCCTTGATTTTGGAAGCCGCTATGCCTTCTTTTTCAACTTCAATGTATACAGATTCCGAATGACCTGTTACAACAGGAAGCCTCACGCAAGTTGCAGCCACTGGAAGGTCTTGCATATGCATGATTTTCTTTGTTTCATTAATCATTTTCATCTCTTCGAATGTGTACCCATTATCTTGGAATTTATCGATTTGGGGAATGACGTTAAATGCGATTTGATAATGCTTTTCGTCCCCTTTTACCGGTAATATTTTCGGATCGATTTCTTTTTCATCAAGCAAGTCGCGAGCCTGTTCCTTTAATTCATTTATCGCTGCTGCACCTGCACCAGAAACAGCCTGGTAGGTAGAAACAACAATTTTTGATAAGCCATATGTCTGGCGGATAGGCTCTAATGCCACAACCATTTGGATAGTTGAACAATTCGGGTTTGCAATGATCCCATTATGCTGCTTCAAGTCTTCTTCATTCACTTCAGGAACGACTAGCGGCACATTTTCATCCATGCGGAAAGCGCTCGTATTATCCACCACTATCGCACCGCGTTTCACTGCTTCTGGAGCCAATTCCTTAGACACGCTTCCTCCAGCACTGAATAAAGCGATATCGATGCCTTCAAAGCTTTCAGGTTTTGCTTCCTGAACTTCGATTTCTTCGCCCTTAAACGTAAGTTTGATTCCTGCGGAACGAGCCGATGATAAAAAGATGATTTTCTTTATCGGTAAGTCCCTTTGTTCGAGTGTTGAAATCATTTGTTGTCCTACTGCTCCAGTTGCTCCCACAACTGCAATACGCAATCCCTGTGTCTCAGTCATTTATGCATACTCCTTTTCTATCTCTTAAATAAGTTATTTGTTGGATTTATTACTTCTTGTTCAGAATATCATTTATTTTATCACATTAACATTCCAAAGGGTCGGACTTTAACAAAATATTCTGGTAGTGGAGTGGTTTTTTATAACTTCAACCTACAAATTTATGCATATATACCAGTCGTTGAAAGCTAGATCCGTGGCAAAAACTTGTTCAGGCTAAATCATCCTTGAACCTTTCGACGATGACAGGTTGAATCTGTTCCCTCTCCAGTGCCGATATGATCGTATCCCTTATCATGCTCATCCTTGCAACCATGGAACTTGGTTTGCCTGTGGGATTATCCTGGCCATATGGAACAAAATAAATATCTTTTGCTGCCATCAGCCTCATTAGATTGACACCATTTAACCCAAGTGCATCATTTGTTGATATCGCGACCACGACTGGACGGTGATTCCTCATCGTCGCTTTTGCAGCCATAAGTACAGGCGAATCGGTAAGGGCATTTGCCATTTTACTCATTGAGTTACCCGTTAAAGGAGCGATCACCATACAATCGAGTGGCAATTTAGGTCCTAAAGGCTCCGCTTTGACGATTGTATCAACGACGTGATTCCCCGTCAATTTTTCTATTCTTTCGACCCAGTCTTCGCCCTTTCCAAAACGGGTTTCCGTGTTTTGAACAGTCGATGTTACGATTGGGATGACTTCCGCCCCTTCATTTACAAGTTTTTCTATTTCCGGAAACACTTCATCATATGTGCAATGTGATCCTGTTAATCCGAAACCAATCCGTTTACCTTTGAGACTCATATTATTTTCCCCTTCCTTTTCAAGAACTCGCCTTGAATCAATAGTCCCAGTGCATTCGCTAATATCTGACCAGCTGTTTTCGGGGCAACTATCCCCGGTAGGCTCGGTGCCAACAGCGCCTTAATTCCCCTTTTTTCAGCGTAACGAAAATCCGTCCCCCCCGGTTTTGAAGCAAGGTCGATGATTAATGTATGAACGGGCATATTAGCGATGACGTTTGCGGTAATTATAGGAAAAGGGATCGTATTGATACATATATCAACATTTTTCATTTCTGCAGCAAGATCATTTAAATGAAAAGGGGCTAATGCCATTTCACTGATCCTCGCTATATCTTCGCTTTTTCTTGCCCCCACCTTTACTTTTGCTCCAAGTGCCTGGAATGACCGGGCTACACTCATACCGACCCTTCCCAGTCCCAGAACGGCTACATTCGATCCATGAATAGTAAAATCCGTATGTTGAATGGCCATCATGATCGCACCCTCAACAGTGGGAATCGAATTATAAATAGCGACATCATCACGTTCGAACAATAGAACAAGTTTGCGATCCACCTTCTTGAATATCTCATCGAGGTAATCGTTACTGATTCCTGCATAAAAAGTGCAATGTTCCGGGGTATTTTTTATCATTTCTTCAGTCAAAACAACCTCTTCACTGGAAAAGATCGTTTCTACTTTCCCATCTGAATCCGTACCCCGGACAGGTAAAATAACTGAATCTAATTCCTTGAAGTTTATATCTTCCATTTTTCCCTTAACCGCTCCGGTAAAAGCATGGTCAAGCTGTTCAAAACCTACCAATAATAACTTTGCATCAAGCTCCGTCAGTTTACGGACAACTTCAAGCTGACGCGCATCTCCACCAATTACAGCGATTTGCATGCCTGTAAGCATTAAAACCGTCACCTTCTTTATTTAAAAGATCCTAAACATTCCTTGCCTCGTGATACAATTCCTTCAGGAAGCAATTCGGTTTTTGCTACATTCTCTAGTTACCCTGCCATCTTATGTTTTTACTTAAAAAACGGTGATAAGAAAAGAAAAAACGCCATAGCTATTGCCAGCTAAGGCGTTTTCGAAAGTGTATTTCGAGAAGTTCCAAGTAGTATGAAGCGAGCGTCATTATCCGTCCATATGCTCTCCTTCTTTAAGCGAGAGTCCTTCCTGAAAATCAATGATGACCATATCCGCACCGATTTTTTTTATATGTTCCCATGGCACTCTTATTTCACTGCCATTCCTTAAAAGGCCGAACCATTTGACAGATGGAATGATCAACGAGGTAATTTGTCCAGTTTCATCTATTTCCAAATCCGTCTGACCAAGGATTCCTAATCTTTCCGCCCTATTCACATCGACTATTTCCTTACCGCTCAGTTCGCTCAACCTCAATTTTGGTTCCCCCTTTTTCGTCTTCTATTCAATCTATATCCGAAAAAGGTAAACTTAGAAGGCATTTAACCAAATATTGTCCATAAAAACTGGACCCTCCCGCATTCAAAGAAAAAAAGCCTGCCCCCCCATTAATGAAGGTTCAGACTTGTTCGTTATTATTTGTCCCAATTTTCCAGTGGGCTCACTAATGACAAGGAATGTTCCGTAAAGATCTGATTTGCCAATTCATTGACGGTATCCTCAGTCACTTCGTCAATCTTGATGATGATATCATCAAGGGAACGGTGCTCACCCAACATAAGCTCATTTTTTCCGTTCCGGCTCATGCGGCTATTCGTGCTTTCAAGGCTGAGCATCAAGCTGCCTTTTAGTTGTTCTTTACTATTTCGTAATTCCTTTTCCGTAATGCCATCCCTTTTTAAAGTATCCAGTGTTTCCTGAATGGTTTCATACAGGCTGTCAAGCTGATTTGTGCCTGTCCCCCCATATACTGTCACCATACCGCTATCTTGATAGCTGGAGTGATAAGAGTAAACGGAATAGGCAAGGCCGCGTTGCTCCCTGACGTCCTGGAATAGACGGCTGCTCATGCTTCCCCCAAGGATATTATTCAAGGTAATCAGGCTGTATGTTTTATCGTTGCCTATTTCCAATCCGTTGTAACCAAGGCATAAGTGGGCTTGTTCCGTATCTTTTTTACGGGTGATCCTATTTTCGTGGAAGGAAGGTTTGACCAATTCAAGACGGTCTTCCCCTCCTTGATACGAGCCAAAGTAGCTTTCGACTTCCTTGATCAATTTTTCATCCACATTCCCAGCAATGGACACGACTACCTTATCGGGTGTATACATGTCATGGACGTATTTTTTTAGTGTATCACTATTGAAAGTGTCAAGCGTATTTTCCGTCCCTAGAATTGGATAACCAAGGGGGTGATTTTCATATACCGCCTTGCTTAAGAGGTCATGGACAATGTCATCTGGTGTGTCTTCGTACATTTTGATTTCTTCATAGACGACATTTTTTTCTTTTTTCAATTCTTCCCCATCAAATGTAGAGTTGAAGAACATATCAGCCAGGATTTCAAGCGCATAGCTTGCATGGTTATCCATTACTTTAGCATAATAGCATGTATATTCTTTTGATGTGAATGCATTCACCTGTCCACCGATACTATCGAACGATTCGGCAATTTCGCGCGCATTTCTCTTAGTTGTTCCTTTAAAGAACATATGCTCCAGAAAATGAGAAACCCCATTCAATTCTGGCGTTTCATTTCTTGAACCTGTTTTTATCCATACTCCAATTGCTGCTGAACGTACAGTTGGAATATTTTCCAATACAATTCTAACTCCATTTTGACACGTGTATTTCTTAATCAACTAACATTCCTCCCAATCATTCTATGCTGCTATCGTTACCAATACATTATGGATTCAATCGCTCTTCATCTACTGCTTCCGAAACGGTAACGATATCTAAATCTTTCTTTTTTATTTCAATTATTAACGTTTCCAATGATTTTGCAGTAGATTCAGTTGGATGCATCAATATAAATGCTCCAGGGTGTACCTTAGAAAGCACTCTTTGTTGAAGGACTTCAGGGCTTGGCTTTTGCCAGTCGATCGTATCCACACTCCACATGGCGGTCTCCATACCGAAAGAATCCGCGATTTTCACCGTTTCATCCCGGTAGCTTCCACTTGGTGGTGCGAACCATTTCATTTTCAA
Source organism: Bacillus sp. ISL-78 (assembly GCF_018613455.1). Taxonomy (NCBI): domain Bacteria; kingdom Bacillati; phylum Bacillota; class Bacilli; order Caryophanales; family Bacillaceae; genus Bacillus; species Bacillus sp. ISL-78. The sequence goes on along the minus strand of NZ_JAGGQC010000007.1, from coordinate 180,354 downwards.
ACCTGTCACAGCTTCAATGACTTCATTCGTTTTTCGAATTTCCTCACGTGTAGCTTGTGCGGATATGTTTTTCATATCTGGATGTGAATAAGAATGATTTCCAATTTCGTGCCCGCCACCCTTAATCATCTTGGCCAATTCGGGATTTTTCTTGGTCCAATTACCTTCAAGGAAAAATGTGGCCTTGACATTATTCTTTTTTAACACGGCCAACATATCTTGTAAGTATTCATTCCCCCAGGCCACATTGATTAAAAATGATACCACTGGCTTTTCGGGATGGGCCCGGTAAATGGGAGCAGGATCAAGATCCTCCATATGTATCTTTGCAGGGACCTGCTGAAATACCAGCTTATTCTTATCGAACACGCCCTCCTTCTTCATGGCTTTATAAGAATCATCAATATTTACCTTCAGGCCATTATATGCAGGAACGGTTTTCCAAACAGAATCTATTCGTGCATCCTGTGGTGCAATCTCATATTTTTTTGTTGATTCTTTTATTTGTAAAAGTAGCTCGTCTTCTTGCTTCATTGAAGCAACTGAATCATCGGTTAATTGGGTCAAATAAATTTGTGTATATGGATTTTGCACTAATAACCATGATATACCTGCAATGGCACTTATCGCAACTATCTGCTTCCATTTATTATTCATTTTTTACGCCCCCTTCATACCAAAATGTATGAAGAAAACGGACAAGGTAGAACATGACATCCTTTTAACGCCATTCGCCCGATGGATATTCCAATACCTTTAAACAAAAAAAGCATGCAGATTCACAAGGAATCGCATGCCGGATTTCTATTTTCAATTACGATTGAGAAGGGTTGGCTGCCTCTTTTTGCTCTTTCAAGACTGCTTTACGGGAAAGGTTAACCCTTCCTTGCTTATCGATCTCAGTGACTTTGACCAATAATTCATCGCCAAGTGAAACGACATCTTCCACTTTTCCGACTCTTTCTTCAGCCAGTTCAGAAATATGTACCAAACCGTCTTTACCATTGAAGATTTCAACGAAGGCACCGAACTTTTCGATACGTTTAACTTTACCTAAGTATAGCTCGCCCACTACGACTTCACGTACGATATCTTCAATGATTTTCTTCGCTTTTTGAATCATTGGTTCATCAGTAGAAGATATGAATACCGTTCCATCTTGTTCGATGTCGATTTTCACGCCAGTTTCTTCAATGATTTTGTTGATATGTTTTCCGCTCGGTCCAATGACATCTCGGATCTTATCCGGATTTATGGACATTGTAACGATTTTTGGAGCATATTTGGATAACTGCTCACGCGGTTGATTGATGGTTGACATCATTGATTCCAAAATGTGCATCCGGCCATGTTTGGCTTGAAGTAAAGCTTCTTCAAGAATCTCTCTTGAAAGTCCTTCAATCTTAATATCCATTTGTAGGGCAGTAACACCTTTTGAAGTCCCTGCAACTTTAAAGTCCATGTCTCCCAGATGATCTTCCATACCTTGGATATCCGTTAAGATTGTATAGTGCTCACCTGATTTGACTAGGCCCATGGCAATACCGGCAACTGGAGCTTTCAATGGAACCCCGGCATCCATCATTGCCAAAGTGCTTGCACAGATACTTGCTTGTGATGTTGAACCGTTCGATTCAAGGACTTCAGAAACAAGCCTGATTGTATATGGGAAGTCTTTATCGTTTGGAATGACGGGCTCCAATGCTCTTTCACCAAGTGCACCATGACCGATTTCACGGCGCCCTGCCCCACGGATAGGACCTGTTTCACCTACACTGAAATGCGGGAAATTATAGTGATGCATAAAACGTTTTGACTCTTCGGTCCCGAGTCCGTCCAGAATCTGCACATCACCAAGTGCACCTAATGTACAGATGGATAGCGCCTGGGTTTGTCCGCGTGTGAACAATCCGGAACCGTGTGTACGGGGCAGAATCGTGACTTCAGATGATAATGGTCTGATTTCATCAGGATTACGGCCATCCGGACGCACTTTTTCTTCCGTGATCAAACGGCGGACTTCGGATTTAACCAATTTATTAAGGATTTCTTTGATTTGCTTTAATTTTTCTTCATCAGTTTCTTCTTCATAATGAACCAATACACGATCTTTTACTGCTTTGATCGCGTCTTCACGAGCATGTTTTTCCTGAACTTGTACAGCTTTGTTCAAGTCTGCTTCACATAGGCCTTTCACTTCTGCTTCCAGTTCCGCATCCACTTGGTATAAAGTGACCTGCATTTTTTCCTTGCCGATTTCAGCAACGATTTTCTCTTGGAATGCAATGATCTTCTTGATTTCATCATGTCCGAACATGATTGCTTCAAGCATCGTTTCCTCTGGTACTTCATTCGCTCCGGCTTCAACCATGTTGATGGCATCTTTAGTGCCGGCAACCGTCAGATTGATGTCACTTTTAGCTAGTTGGTCAACAGTAGGGTTAATAATGAATTCATTATTGATTCTCCCCACTACAACTCCAGCAATCGGACCTTCGAACGGAATATCGGAAACTGAAAGTGCAAGGGAAGAACCTAGCATGGCTGCCATTTCCGTAGAGCAATCTTGATCGACACTCATGACCATGCTGATGATCTGAACATCGTTCCTGAAGCCATCGGCGAAAAGCGGACGGATTGGACGATCGATTAAACGGCTAGCAAGAATTGCCCTTTCACTCGGTCGTCCTTCACGTTTGATGAAGCCTCCCGGAATTTTACCGACTGCATAAAGCCTTTCTTCGTAGTTGACTGTCAAAGGGAAGAAGTCAACATTTCTAGGTTCCTTCGAAGCTGTCGCAGTACTTAATACAGCAGTTTCTCCATAACGGACTAAAACTGCCCCGTTCGCTTGTTTGGCTAATTGCCCTATCTCTACCGTTACATTACGGCCGGCCCAGTCAAATGAATACGTATGTTTTTCCTGTCCCATTTATTAAACCCCTCTCTGAATCTTCACTTAGAGGTTTAGTTTACCTAAACCTGTATTGGATTAAATCATTTATATGTGAAAGTAACTGAACTCGAGTTAAAACCAAACTATTCCTATTATGCACGAAAAAAACAAGCATTAACAGTAAAATGAATAAAAATTTCATTCATTTGATTATGTATATCCTGATCATTTATAAATGGAAAAGGACCCGGCTCCTGCCGAGTCCCAAGGACGAAGGCCCAGCCTTAAGTAGAACACGTCCAAATCATTTGATTAACATCAAAAAAGCGGGAAATTTCCCGCCTTCCTGAAAAAATTATCTACGTAGACCTAATTTGTTAATTAGTGTACGGTAACGAGTAACGTCTTTGTTACGTAGGTAAGTTAAAAGATTACGACGTTTACCTACCATTTTTAGAAGACCGCGACGTGAATGGTGGTCTTTTTTGTGTGTGCGTAAGTGATCGTTCAAGTTGTTGATTTCTTCTGTTAATACTGCGATTTGAACTTCTGGAGATCCAGTGTCAGTATCGTGAGTTCTGAATTCTGCGATAAGTTCGTTTTTGCGTACTTGTGTAATTGCCATGTTATTATTCCTCCTAAAATTCTGTAAAATCACCTATTACCGAGCCAGCGTCGGAGTCTCGACTAGCCAAGCAATGGTTATTTTCATACATACAATAGAATACATGTTTTTCATTAAAATTGCAAGTCTTGTCTTTTATGCTTCAAGCTTTGCAAAATAGGCTATTGCATTTTGCTTATCCGTTTCGATCTGAGCGACCAATGCCTCAAGTCCGGAAAATTTATGCTCACTCCGAAGTCTTGTATGCCATTCAACCGAAACCTGGTTGCCATAAATATCTCCCGAGAACTCCAAGGCATGGACCTCAACAGTGGGATATTTAGGTTTTTCTTCGTGGAACGTAGGTTTGTATCCGACATTGCAAACCCCTTTATACCAATTACCACTTATTTTGATCCTGACGGCGTACACGCCTGCTGCAGGGAAGATATAATCATCACTTACTTCAATATTAGCGGTGGGGAAACCCAACTTCCTGCCCCGCTTTTCACCGTGAACGACATGACCTTTCGTTATATAGCGTCGTCCAGCCAAATGATAAAAGTCGGAAAAGTTGCCATTACCGAGAGTTTCCCTGATTCTCGTCGAGCTAACCTTTTCATCTTCAAGTGTCTGTTTTGCAACGACTGTCTGCGAAAATCTGCCTTGTGCGTAAACAGGCAAATCTTCCATCGACCCTTGACCATAGCGACCGTATGAATAATCAAAGCCTGCAACTACATGACGGACATTCAGCCCGGCAATGTATTCGTCAACGAATCGTTCCGGCAGTACCGAAGCAAATTCCTTGCTGAAATGGACAATGAATAAATAATCGATCCCCATCGACTCTATGATATCCACCTTATCTTCAAGTGGAGTGATATATCGGATATTTTCCGTTTTCCTACCCAGTACTGCAGAAGGGTGCGGGTCAAATGTCATGACTGCTGACTTAAGATTCATTTCATCGGCTTTTTGCTTGGCGGTTTGAATGACTATTTGATGGCCTTTATGTATGCCATCAAAAAATCCAAGCGCCATTACAAGCTCGGGAAAATCATCCGTATTAAGTTGATGAGGATGCTCTATTGCGATCACTTTCACCTTTCAATCTCCTCTTTCCGGCGGTAAAACGGTCTATAATTCTTGTGCCAATACTTTTACAGGTTTAATTAATCCCTCTTTTGTCGGATGTATTTGATAAATGGCAATTGCCTTATCTGCTGGATCGACCATCACAAATGGCATTCCTTTTTCAACAACAACATCCTTTGATTGTTCCAATACCGCGCCGTTAAGTACTTTCTTTGCTACTTTATCACTAATCTGAAATTTGGGCAAATGAAATAATCCCCGCTCTAAAGGCAACAGAAATTCATCCATTTGACCATTTTCCATGAACTCTTCCACTTCAGAAAATGTGAAACAGTCCTCCTGCTTAAAACCTGCTGATTCAATACGCGTCAAGTCTGACATATGAGCAGGAAAACCCAGTTCTTCGCCCATCATGACTGCAAGTGTCCGAATATAGGTTCCTTTGCTGCAATTTACGCGAAAACGAAAAGATATGGTTTCCCCTTTAAATTCAGAACGATCATCGAGAAGGGTAATATCATAGATGGTGACCTCCCTTGTCGGCCTCTCCACCTCTATCCCTGCACGGGCATACTCATATAATTTCTTCCCGTTTACCTTTACCGCTGAAAACATCGGCGGCGTCTGTTCAATTTTTCCTGTCAATGATTCAAGCACTTCGAGAATCCGTTTACGCTGAATCACTTGATCAATCTTTTTCTCTTCGACTTTTTCGCCGCTTGCATCTTCAGTTGTCGTTGAAAAACCAAGGGTCACTTCCCCTTCATAAGCTTTACCGGTTTCTGTCAGATATTCGGCTATCTTTGTTGCCCTGCCAATACAAATAGGTAAAACCCCTGTTACATCAGGATCTAAAGTACCTGTGTGCCCAACCTTTTTTGTCTTTAAAATCTTTCTTAATTTAAAAACACAATCATGGGATGTCAATCCCTTGGGTTTCCATAATGGAAGAATACCGTTCACGCTTTCACCTCATCTTTTATAAAACACCTTAAACGATTATGAACCCCGCCCCGAAAGGTGTTTTTCCTTTTTTCATATTCGGTTTCAAAAAAAAGAGACCGACTTCAAGAAGTGCAAAGCACTTATTGAGTCGGCCTCCTTTTACTGCTTGCTTATTCCTCGTCTTTTTCAGCCGGTTTATCCTCTGAATTGATTTGGGAAATCAACGACTCGATACGATTACCATAATCGACCGATTCATCAAATTCAAAAAACAGCTCAGGGGTTTTGCGCAGGCGGATTCGCTGCCCAATTTCTGAACGCATGAATCCTTTTGCCTTAGCTAGACCTTGCAGGGTTTTCTCCCTTTGTTCCTGGTCACCCAAAACGGAAATATAAACAGTTGCCTGTTGTAAATCGCCTGTAACCGCGACATCCGTCACTGTAACAAATCCGATTCTTGGATCTTTAATTTTTCGGCCGATAATTTCACTCAGCTCTTTTTTCATTTGTTCGCCAACACGATTTGAACGAAGGCTCATAATATCACCTCGATAGCCTAAAGCCAGTCTATATCTGTTATTGTTCGCTCTAGTTCCGGAAAAGAATCTAGAAATTTAAGGGCATTTTGAAGTTCCCGTTCTGTAGCCTTCCTTGAGGATGTTACGGTTACGATTGAAATCTTTGTCCGCTGCCATAAATCCTGAAAATCGGTTTCTGCTACAGAAATATTGAACTTCTGCTTAAGCCGTGTCATGACCCGCTGAAGCACGGCCCTTTTTTCTTTTAAAGAATGGGTGTCATGGATGATGCATTCACATTGGACGGAGCCAACGATCATTTACGTTCGATCTCTTCCATTACATACGCTTCAATTACATCGCCCTCTTTAAGGTCGTTGTAATTTTTAATCGTAATACCGCACTCATAGTTCGTTGCCACTTCTTTAACATCATCTTTAAAACGTTTCAATGCATCAATTTCACCTTCGTAAATGACGACACCTTCACGAATTAAGCGAATTCCGCTATCACGTGTAATTTTTCCTTCTGTAACGTAAGAACCGGCAATCGTGCCCACCTTGGATACTTTGAAAGTCGTACGAACCTCAGCCTGACCGATAATTTTTTCTTCGAATTCAGGGTCAAGCATCCCTTTCATAGCCGACTCGATCTCTTCGATCGCTTTATAGATGATGCGGTGCAGGCGGACATCAACATTTTCTGATTCAGCTGCACGCTTCGCATTCACGTCAGGACGGACGTTAAATCCGATGACGATTGCATTTGAAGCTGTAGCAAGGATGATGTCAGACTCTGTAATGGCACCAACGCCTATGTGAATGATTTTCACTTTAGCGCCTTCCACTTCTATTTTATTCAGGGAAGCGGCTACTGCTTCAGCAGAACCTTGAACATCAGCTTTTAGAATGATGTTCAATTCTTTAATTTCCCCTTCTTTCATTTGTTCGAACAAAGTATCCAGGGTTACACGGGATTTCTCATTACGTTGTGAAGCAAGTTGTCTCTGTGCACGCACTTCCCCAACTTGACGGGCCGTTTTCTCATCTTCAAAGACGATGAAACGATCGCCAGCTTGCGGCACTTCGTTCAATCCAGTGATTTCAACCGGTGTTGAAGGACCTGCATCCTTAACACGGCGTCCAAGATCGTTAACCATCGCACGAACACGTCCGAATGTATTACCGATAACAATCGGATCCCCGATTTTCAACGTTCCGTTTTGAACAAGCAATGTGGCAACCGATCCGCGCCCTTTATCCAAACGCGCTTCGATAACCGTTCCATTTGCTTTACGAGATGGATTCGCTTTATACTCCTCCACTTCACTGACAAGAAGAATCATTTCAAGCAAGCTATCGATACCCTCACCGTTCTTAGCTGAAATTGGTACGAAAATAGTGTCTCCGCCCCATGCTTCAGAAACTAAACCATGTTCTGTCAATTCTTGCATTACACGATCCGGATTGGCAGCTTCTTTATCCATCTTATTGACAGCGACGATAATTGGTACTTCTGCCGCTTTAGCATGGTTGATCGCTTCAATCGTTTGAGGCATAACGCCATCATCCGCAGCGACGACAAGAATGGTGATATCGGTAACTTGTGCACCGCGGGCACGCATTGTTGTAAACGCAGCATGACCTGGTGTATCAAGGAATGTTATTTTCTTGTCGTTAACTTTAACTTGATAAGCACCGATATGCTGAGTGATTCCGCCCGCTTCGCCTTCAGTGACTTTTGTATGGCGTATAGAATCAAGCAATGTCGTTTTACCATGGTCAACGTGCCCCATGATCGTCACGACAGCCGGACGTTCAATCAAATCTTCAGAAGCATCCTCAGTGACAAGTGATTCAAGATCTGTTAGGTCGACACGAATCTCTTCTTCGGCCACTACACCGTATTCCGCACAAATCAATTCAATTGCATCTTTATCCAAAGTTTGGTTGATTGTTGCCATAACACCAAGCATAAAGAGCTTTTTAATGATTTCAGAAGGTTCACGGTGGAGTTTTTTTCCAAGTTCCATAACCGTCAAAGACTCATAAAACGTAATTTTCTCTGGAAGTTCTCTTTCTTTACGTTTTGTAACAGGTGCCTGAGGCGCTTGTTGTCTTTGTTTATTATTTTTATTCTTGTTATTGCGACCCTTGTTGAACTGGCCGCCAGTTGGTTTTTTCGTCCCTACAGGTTTAACTGGTGGTTTCTTCTTCAGTTTTTCTTTATTGACAGTGCTCTTTTCATCCGCTTCGGCTTCGTACTTCGCAACTGTAGCGTTAGCTTTTGGCTCTTGGCTTTTATCTTCGTTTTTAGGTTTGATTGAATCGTTTAATTTATTTACAGTTGAATCGTCTAATGCTGTCATATGGTTTGTTACCTCTATATTCATTTCTTTAAGTTTATTTATTACATCCTTGCTTGAAACGTTCTTTTGTTTTGCATATTCATATACACGCAATTTTGTCATACGTTCACCCCCGTAAAATTTAATCGAGCAGCGTTCGGAGTTTTTGTGCAAAACCTTCATCCAGAACTGCGACGGCAACTCTAGCATCCTTACCTATCGCATGGCCGAGCAATGACCTGCTTTCGACTCTTTTTAAAGGAACCTGATAAAATGCGCACTTATCAGATATTTTTTTTTCAGTGTTTTTTGAAGCGTCCGCGGATAAAATAACAACTTTGGCATTACCGCTTCTAATCTCTTTAACCACTAATTCTTCACCCGAAATTAGCTTGCGTGCTCGATTGGCCAAACCTAATAGAGACATCCATTGTTGTTGTTGGGTCATGGTGTTAGTTTTTCTCCTTATTCACTAATTCGAGCAATTGTTCATAAAGGGAAGAATCGATTTGGGTACTAAGGTGATTAGCCAGCACATTTTTCTTTTTGGCCAGCTCGATAACATCCCGATCAAGAGTCAAATAAGCTCCCCTTCCAGATTTCTTACCGGTCGGATCCAGGCTGACTTCCCCTTCTTTAGATCGAACGATGCGAATGAGTTCTTTTTTCGGCTTCATTTCGCCTGTCGCCACACATTTGCGCATCGGGATTTTTTTTCGGTTATTCATCTTTTTTCACCTCGAATTACTCGTTATCCTCTTCGAAATCTGTTTCCTCTTCAGTAACATAACTATCTCTGCTCAAAAGGAATTCCTGTTCTTCCACAGGATATATACCAGCTTCCCGAGCTTCCGTTTCACTCTTGATATCAATTTTCCAGCCTGTAAGCTTGGCAGCTAAACGGGCATTTTGTCCACGCTTACCAATTGCCAGGGAGAGTTGATAATCAGGAACGACTACTGTCGTTGCCTTTTCCTCTTCTTTAACAATGACCTCAAGTACTTTTGAAGGGCTTAAAGCATTCGCAACGAAAATGACCGGATTCTCCGACCATTTGACGATATCGATCTTTTCACCTTTCAATTCGTTGACGATGGCCTGAACACGCTGGCCTTTTTGGCCTACACAGGAACCGACAGGATCGACTTCTTCATTATCGGAGTGCACGGAGATTTTTGAACGGTCGCCTGCTTCGCGGGCAACTGACTTGATCTCGACTGTTCCATCGAAAATTTCAGGCACTTCGATTTCGAATAAACGTTTTAAAAGGCCAGGATGTGAACGGGATACAAAAATTTGCGGACCCTTGGAAGTCTTTTCAACTTTAGTGATGAAAACTTTAATGCGGTCATGCGGTTTATATTGTTCATTCGGCATTTGCTCATTCACCGGGAGCAAAGCCTCGATTTTACCTAAGCTCACATAAATGAATCGGGAATCCTGGCGTTGAACGATACCAGTCATGATATCCTCTTCACGATCGATGAATTCGGCATAAATGATGCCCCGTTCCGCTTCACGCACCCTTTGAGTGACGACTTGTTTTGCTGTTTGTGCAGCAATACGGCCGAAATCCTTAGGTGTTACTTCCATTTCGACAACATCCTCTAACTGATAGTTGGGATCAATTGCTCTTGCTTCTTCAACAGAAATTTCCAGACGCGAATCGAACACTTCGTCAACAACGTCTTTTCTGGCAAATACACGCATTGTTCCTTTACCAAGATTCAAGTCGATACGTACATTTTGTGCTTGGTTAAAGTTACGGCGATATGCCGATATAAGGGCAGATTCAATCGCGTCGATCAAAACCTCCCTGGAAATTCCTTTTTCGTTTTCTAAAATATAGAGAGCATCCAATAACTCATTGCCCATGGTGATCCCCCTTACGGATATTTAAATTAATGATTTGCTTGACTTAAGCGAAGGTAATCGCCAATCTTGCTTTGGCTACCTTTTCGAATGGTATGACGATCGTTTTCTTTCTTGTCTTGATTCTGACTTCGAGTGTCACTTCTTCACCATCGAAACTGGTTAAGATTCCTTCGAATTCTTTTTCATCTAAAATGGGCTCGTATGTTTTTATGTAAACATTTTTACCGATAGCATTAAGGAAATCCTTCTCTTTTTTCAGAGGCCTTTCAGCTCCGGGTGATGAAACTTCGAGAAAATAATTTTGTGGAATCGGATCAACCTCATCAAGCTTTTCACTGAGTTTTTCACTCACATTTCCGCAATCATCAATATCTACGCCTGTTTCTTTATCAATGTACACTCGAAGGAACCAGCTTTTACCTTCCTTCACATACTCCACTTCGACTAATTCAAGCTGCAATTCTTCAAGAATTGGTAATGCTAATTCCTCTACGACTTCCGTTACCTTTTTACTCATTTGTTTCCTCCATACGTGCGTTGTATGCGCTTGGTTTCGGATTCAAAATAAATGGTCATTACAACACGAAAGAGTGGGTTTCCCCACTCTTGCCATTGGTTCCTCTTAGTATTTCCAATAAAAATATACCATAATCAAGATATTTATGCAAATATCATGTCTGTTTCTTCCTTTTTGAAATCCGTTTCCTCTTTTAAAATAAAGATAACTGATTTTGTTCAGGCAATGACTCCAGACAGCCTTGTTTATCAAGGTATTCAAGAATGGTCTTCGAAACCTTACCCCGCTGTTGAAGGTCTTCTTTGGAGAGGAATTCACCATTTCCCCGTGCGTTGACGATATTGATCGCCGCATTCGTTCCAAGACCAGGGATCGAATTGAAAGGCGGAATCAAAGTATTTCCTTCAATTAGGAATTGATCTGCACTGGATTTGTACAAGTCCACTTTAGCGAATGAATATCCTCGTTCACACATTTCCAAAGCTAGTTCAAGAACCGTCAATGTATTCTTTTCCTTTGTGGATGCATCCAATCCCTTTACCATGATTTCTTCCATTTTTGCTTTGATCGCTTGCGATCCCCGTGTCATGGCGTCGATTTCAAAATCATCGGCACGTACTGTGAAATAGGCAGCATAATATAATAAGGGCAGATGCACTTTAAAATAGGCAATCCGGACAGCCATTAAGACGTAAGCTGCAGCATGGGCTTTCGGGAACATGTATTTAATCTTCTTACATGAATCGATATACCATTCCGGCACCTCATTTTTCCTCATTTCCTCTTCGAATTCCTCCGAGAGCCCTTTCCCTTTACGTACAGATTCCATGATTTTGAACGCCAGTGAAGGATCGAGACCTTGATAGATCAGATAGACCATAATATCATCCCGGCAGCCTATAACCTCACTTAGTGTACAGATCCGGTTGTGGATCAGTTCCTGTGCATTGCTCAGCCATACATCCGTACCGTGGGAAAGGCCTGAAATCTGAACAAGCTCGGAAAAAGTCGTAGGTTTTGTATCTTCAAGCATCTGCCGGACAAAACGCGTACCAAATTCCGGGATGCCAAGCGTACCCGTTTTACACATGATCTGTTCTTCGGTAACTCCTAAAGATTCAGTACTGCTGAATATTTTCATTACTTCAGGATCATCGGTAGGAACGGTCTTTGGATCGATGCCACTTAAATCTTGAAGCATCCGGATTACTGTCGGATCATCGTGTCCAAGTATATCAAGTTTCAAAATATTATCGTGAATGGAATGGAAATCAAAGTGAGTTGTTTTCCACTCTGAATTCCGGTCATCCGCAGGGAACTGAATTGGTGTGAAATCATAGATATCCATATAATCCGGAACGACGATGATTCCGCCCGGGTGCTGTCCAGTCGTCCTTTTCACACCAGTACAACCGGCAACAAGGCGATCGGTCTCGGCTCCGCGCATATGGATGTTATTATCGGAGGAATACCCTTTTACATATCCATAAGCCGTTTTTTCAGCGACCGTACCAATCGTTCCGGCACGATATACATATTCTTCACCAAATAAGACCTTCGTATAGTTATGGGCCTTCGGCTGATATTCACCGGAGAAGTTCAAGTCGATATCCGGAACCTTATCCCCTTTAAATCCAAGGAAAGTTTCAAACGGGATATCATGCCCGTCTTTTGTATAAGCGATGCCACAATCGGGACAGTCTTTATCGGGCAGATCAAACCCGGAACCTACAGAACCGTCATTGAAGAATTCGGATTTCTTGCACTCAGGACATACATAATGCGGCGGAAGTGGGTTCACCTCTGTAATTTCAGTCATGGTGGCAACGAAAGATGATCCAACCGATCCCCTTGAGCCAACTAGATAACCATCATTCAATGATTTTTTAACAAGCTTGTGAGAAATTAAATAAATAACGGCAAAACCGTGGCCGATGATGCTTTTCAATTCTTTCTCAAGACGGGCTTCCACGATTTCCGGCAGGTTTTCTCCATAAATCTTCCTTGCCATGCCGTAACTCATTTCACGCATCTCTTCATCTGCACCTTCAATTTTAGGTGTGTATAACTCATCCTTGATTGGCTTGATTTCTTCAATCATATCAGCGATTTTATTCGTGTTGGTTACCACGACCTCTTTGGCTTTCTCGGAACCGAGGAAGGAGAATTCCCGCAGCATTTCATCTGTTGTCCGAAAATGTACGTCAGGAAGCTTATGACGATTCAGCGGGTTTGCGCCGCCTTGTGAATTCACAAGGATTTTACGGTAAATTTTATCATTGGGATCCAAATAATGCACATTTCCCGTGGCTACGACTGGCTTGTCCAGCTTTTCACCAAGCTTGACGATATTCGAAATTATCGTTTCTAATGATTTATCATCCCGTACATATTCAAGCTCGATCAAATGCTGATACACTTCCTTCGGATGGATTTCAAGATAATCGTAGAATTCGGCGATATCGACGACTTCCTCAAAACCCTTCTGCATCATCCCTTCAAAAACTTCCCCTTTATCACATCCCGATCCGACCAGGATTCCTTCACGATACTTTTTAAGTTGTGAGCGCGGTAATCGAGGTACACGATAGAAATAATCGATGTGTGATATTGAAATTAATTTAAAAAGGTTTTTTAAGCCAGCCTGTGTTTGCGCAATCAACGTACAATGTGACGGCCGGGAACGCTGGTAAGCATTTCCTTTACCCATATTGTCATTAAGTTGATCATGGTGGGTAATCTCCTTTTCCATTGCATCCTTCAGCATCTTCAGCATAAGGTAACCCGTAGCTTCGGCGTCATAAATGGCCCTATGATGCTGGGTCAAATCAATATCGAACTTTTTACATAGTGTATTTAACCGATGATTTTTAAACTCCGGATATAAGAAACGGGCAAGTTCCAATGTATCAAGAACAGGATTGGAAGCTTTAGGATAACCCAAGTTTTTATAACCTATATTCAAAAACCCCATATCGAAGGCTGCGTTGTGGGCAACCAGGATCGCATCGCCCGCCCAGTCCTTGAACTTTTCTAGCACTTCCGAGACTTCGGGAGCATTTTCTACAAGATCATCAGTGATTCCAGTCAATTCTATCGTCGTATTGGATAGTGGGTGATGCGGATTAGCAAATGACTCGAATCGATCAATGATGTCACCGTCACGGATTTTCACTGCAGCAAATTCAATGATCGTATCATAAACGGCTGACAGACCCGTCGTCTCTACGTCAAATACAACATAGGTGGCATCTGCCAAAGCGATATGCGCCTCATTATAAACGATGGGTACACCATCATTTACAAGATTCACTTCGACGCCATAAAGGATTTTGATTCCATTCTTTTTCCCGGCACTATAAGCCTCAGGGAATGATTGTGCTCCTGCATGATCTGTAATGGCAACAGCCTTATGCCCCCACTTTGCAGCCTGGGCAACAAGCGCTGAAGTAGGTGTCACTGCATCCATCGAGCTCATTGGGGTATGCATATGCAGTTCTACACGCTTTTCTCCTTCTGGGGCCTTATCCTGTCGTCCTTGTTTAGAAATTTCATTTATATCATTTGCGATCATTACAAGGTCACGTACGAATGTATCATTTTGGATGCTGCCTTGGGCACGTACCCACATCCCTTTTTTCACTCGGGCAAGTATGGCAGCATCTTCTTTATCACGCGAAAACATTTTGACCAATATCGAGCTCGTATAATCCGTGACTTTAAATGTCAGCAGGCTTCGTCCGCTTCGCAACTCACGCACTTCTGCATCAAATACGAATCCTTCGATAGCAATCCTGCGCTCTTCATCGATAATTTGTTCGATTCTGCGGAAATCCGCATCTTCTTTAATCGTATACCCAATTTTAACCGGTCCTTCGTAGACGCCATCGTCGCCGCCTTTTTCCGATTCTTTCTTCTGCATTTCCACTAGCGCAGCAAGTCCTTTTTCCGCGTCTTCCTTTTGTTTCTCTTCCAAAAACTTTTGGTAATCAGGATTCGACACGGTTTCCTTCACTTCCGCTTCAAGTGTCAACGGGGGAAAACCGAATGTTTGGTAGATATTCGAAATGATGCCAGAGTATTTTCGTTTCAGCTGACCAGCTTCCGTATCATTTCGGGCGCTTACGATAAGCTTATATCCATTTACGGTTGGCACTTGTTCATTCAGGAGCGATAACAGTGCTGGAGACATTCCTTCAAGTTCGCCAATGCAGTTTTTCCAATACTCTTTTACCAATTGTTCGGTCACTTGCGGATTGGCCACATTCAAGTTGAATGTGACCTTCGCAATATGGGAAAACGTACTTGCTAGTTGAGTAGCTAGTCTTGTATGAACACTGCAAGGAATCAATGCAGGTATATTAAAGGCAAAATGCCATGTTTTGGACTCCCTCTCGATTGAGAGTTTATCAATTTCGGCACCTATGAAGTAATTCACAAAGGCATCCTCGGTCAAGTCCATTTGCTGGAGCAAGAGTTGAAATCTCTCTCTACCGCTATTTGGATTTTGATCCATTCCCTCTCTCCCCTATCTACTATCTCTTTAGATATTATTCACTATCATTTTCGTTTTGATATCAGAGGCTATTATAACATATCATGAATGTTTCACTAGTATCCAAATCCATGAAAAGGAAAAGCATCATCCAATTGAATGATGCCTAGTTCCCCCATTTTTAAATTATCCGAGTATTTCGTGAAGCTTTTGAGTTAGTTCAGCTCTTTCAAGTTCAAGAACCTCACCCGTTTTACGGATTTTCACTTCGACAATTCCGTCGGATGCCTTTTTACCAACAGTCACCCTGACAGGAAGACCGATCAAGTCGGAGTCTGCGAATTTTACGCCCGCACGTTCTTGACGATCATCCATTAGAACTTCCATGCCTTGTCCCTTTAAATCTTTATATAATTCTTCTGCCAGGGCAGCCTGATCCTCATCCTTCATATTGATTGGAATCAAATGGACTTGGTATGGCGCTAAATCCTTTGGCCAGACCAATCCTTTTTCATCGTTGAATTGTTCAGCGACAGCTGCAAGTGTACGGGAAACCCCAATACCATAACATCCCATGATCATTGGCTGCGACCGCCCATTCTCATCCAGGAATGTCGCATTCATAGCTTCGGAATATTTTGTTCCTAGTTTGAATACGTGGCCCACCTCAATCCCTTTGGCAAACTTAATTTTTCCGTTTCCGTCAGGAGATGGGTCACCCTCTTGGATGAAACGAAGATCTATATAGTTGGCCACGTTAAAATCACGAGCGGGATTGACGTTCACATAATGGTGGTCTTCCTCATTTGCACCACAAACTCCATTAACCATGGCTTCGACGGCAAGATCCGCAATCACTTCCACTTCAGAAGTGACATTTATTGGTCCAAGAGATCCAATTGCACATCCCAAGACTTCCTTCGTCTCATTTGGATCGACCAAATCAACGACTGAAGCATTATAGAAGTTCTTCAGCTTGATATCATTGACTTCATGATCTCCTCGTACCAAAACTAGCACATACTTTTCATCCACTTTAAACAATAATGATTTTATTAGTTTCACTGCATCAGTATTCAGGAATGAAGCAACTTCTTCTATCGACTTTTGACCCGGTGTATGAATTTTTTCAAGTGCAATTTGTTCTTCGCTGCTTTTTTCATATTTTACATTCACAGGTGCCATTTCAATATTGGCTGCATAATCGGAAGTATCCGAATAAGCGATGGTATCCTCCCCTATTTCAGACAGGACCATGAATTCATGTGTATCCTTACCACCCATTGCCCCAGAATCGGCAATGACCGCACGGAAGTTCAACCCACAACGGCTAAATATATTCGAATATGCCGCAAATAAATTTTTATATACAGCATCCAGGCTTTCTTGATTAGCATGGAAAGAATAAGCATCCTTCATGATGAACTCACGTCCACGCAACAATCCGAAACGCGGTCTTTTTTCATCACGGAATTTAGTTTGGATTTGGTAAACCGTCAATGGAAGACGCTTATAGGATTTCACCTCATCGCGAACTAAACTGGTTATCACTTCTTCATGAGTGGCACCAAGTGCAAATTCACGGTTGTTGCGATCCTTAAGCCGCATCAACTCTGGACCATAAGTATACCAGCGTCCAGATTCCTGCCAGAATTCGGCTTGTTGTAAAGCCGGCATCAACAGTTCCACTGCACCTGCATTTTCCAGCTCTTCCCGAACGATTGCCTCAACCTTTTGAAGCACCTTTTTTCCAAGCGGCATAAAACTATAAACCCCGCTGGAATTTTGTCTCATAAATCCTGCACGCAATAGCAGCTGATGACTTTTGATTTCAGCATCTGCAGGCACTTCCCTCAATGTAGGGATCAACGTCATACTTTGTTTCATATCTGCACCTCTTCAATATTTCCTTTAAATTACTTGCAGCTTCGGTAAATTTGATACCGCAACATTTTAATACGGTCATTTCATAAAAAAAGACTTTCCGGTCATTCAGAAAAGCTAATTTAATATACTCATTCTCGATTATACTTACGATTTCCCTAGAAAACAAACAATTTCCCCAAAACGATTAAAAAACTAGGAAATCCCTTCAGATAAGAAAACGGCCAACAGATAATTCTGCTGGCCTGTTTTTGCATTATCCAAACATGTCTTACAGGAAGAATCGCTGGATGTCATTCCAAGTAACGACAATCATCAATAACATCAGCAAAGCAAAGCCGATGAAGTGGACCATCCCTTCTTTTTGACGGTCAATTGGTTTCCCTCTTAA
Source organism: Bacillus sp. ISL-78 (assembly GCF_018613455.1). Taxonomy (NCBI): domain Bacteria; kingdom Bacillati; phylum Bacillota; class Bacilli; order Caryophanales; family Bacillaceae; genus Bacillus; species Bacillus sp. ISL-78. The sequence continues at coordinate 162,784 of NZ_JAGGQC010000007.1, read as the reverse complement.
GAATTCGACCACAAAGAATAACAGTCTTCCTCCATCCAATGCCGGCAGAGGAAGCAAGTTCATGATTCCCAAGTTAATGCTGAGCAGCCCTGCCCATTTCATTAATGTGAATAAACCTTGTTTCGCCACTTCCTCAGTTGATTTATATATGCCTACAGGACCAGATAAACTATCGATCGTAAATCCGCCCGTTACAAGATCACCAAGGATGATGAAGATTTGTTTTGTCCAAAAGTACGTTTCTGTAAAACCATATTGTATAGCTTTAATCGGTGCTTTTTCAACCGGAGGGTAAACACCGATAATCCCGATCTTCTTCCCTTCCCTTTCCACTTCTTGTGGAACAACCGGTACTTCCAATGTTTTCCCTTCCCTGTCAACGACGAACTCGATCTCTTGCCCAGGGTTCTTTTGAATGCTTTCCTGAACATCGCCCCAAGTGGAGACTTCCGTCCCTTCTATGGATTGAATGACATCTCCCGATTTTAAACCGGCATTTACAGCCGAACCATCCGGAGTCAACTCACCAAGTTTCGCTTCATCCACCACGACACCTTGAAACAGGCCGATCAGCACAAAAATGACAAAAGCCAAAACGAAATTCATTGCCGGACCAGCCACAATCGTCAGAAAACGATGCCCAAGCGACTTTGAGGCAAATTGCCGGTCAAAAGGAGCGATCTGGTTCTCTACACCATTTTCAACAATCACAGCTTCTTTATTGATGGTAAACGTTTTTAGTGTATCTTCCTCGCCCTCTTCATAACCAGTAAGGATGAGTTTATGATCAAGGTCGATCACTTCAACTTCAACAAGGCGAATATCAGGATATTTATCTTTATTATTCAAAATGATCTTTGTAACATTCTCATCATTATCGAACATTAATCCCACCCGATAGCCGGGTTTCAATTCTATATTTTCTGCGTCCTCACCGGCCATACGCACGTAACCGCCAAGAGGAAGCAAGCGGATGGTATAAACGGTTTCCTTCTTTTTATATGTGAATACTTTTGGCCCGAAACCGATTGCGAACTCACGGCATAAGATTCCTGCACGCTTTGCAAACACTAAGTGCCCAAGCTCATGGAAAAATACTAGAGCTCCAAAAATGATGATGAACGCTATAATCGTTTCTAAAGTCTGCATGTTCCGGTCACCTATCTTTCACTAAAGATTCTATATACTGCCTTGTCATATTATCGACTTCCTGAATCGTTTCTAAATCTGGAAGGGCTATGACGGAATGCTGATTCAGCGCTTTTTCAATTAACCACTCAATTTCAAGGAAGGTTACCTTTCCAGATAAGAATGCAGAGACTGCGGCTTCATTGGCGGCATTCAACACAGTAGTCATCGTTCCGCCCATTTTACCTGCTTTATAGGCGAATTGCAAACAAGGATATCTGGTGAAATCCATATCCCTAAAATGCAGTTTACCTGCTTCAGCAAGGTTCAATCGTTTGCGACCTGCCAGCGGAATACGGTCTGGATAAGTAAGTGCATATTGTATCGGAACCCGCATATCCGGTGTCCCCAGTTGTGCTATCACGCTGGAGTCATGAAACTCAACCATGGAATGGATGATGCTCTCCTTATGTAGCAATACATCAATTTTATCGTACGGAAGATCGAATAGCCAATGGGCCTCGATCACTTCCAAACCTTTATTCATCATTGATGCTGAATCGATCGTGATTTTAGCTCCCATTGACCAGTTCGGATGGTTCAGAGCCTCTTCCACCGTTACATCCTTCAATTCTTCCCTGGTCCGATCTCGAAAACTGCCTCCTGAAGCAGTAATGACAAGACGTTCTATATTTTTTTCCTTTTCACCTTGCAGTGCCTGAAAAATGGCGGAATGCTCACTGTCAACCGGCAGCAATCTGACCCCCGCTTTTTTTGCTTCACTCATGACCAAATGACCTGCCGTCACCAACGTCTCCTTGTTGGCGATAGCAATATCCTTTTTAGCCTTTATTGCTTGAAGTGTCGGATAAAGACCCACGCTTCCGATGACGGCATTGACCAATATCGTCGCCTGACCATAAACAGCAACAGCAGTCAATCCATCATCCCCATACATGAACTCGATATCTTTGCGGTTGGAGAATTCACTTTTCAAAACATGATAATCTTCTTCCGTCTGGACTGAAACCAGTTTCGGTTCAAACTCTTGTATATAAGTCCTGACCAATTCTATATTCTTTCCAGCAGAAAGCGCCACGATCTTGAATTGATCTGGATGGGACCTAACTACATCCGCCGTTTGTTGACCAATCGATCCTGTCGCGCCCAAAAGGCTGATATTTTTCAAATTGTTCATCTCCTAATCCATATAACACTTGCCTATATTTATCTTATAAAACATGCAATAAATGCAAAATCGGTAAAATGAAGATCACACTATCTAGCCTGTCCAAAATTCCACCATGTCCCGGGAGAAGCTTCCCTGAATCCTTTACGCCATAATGACGTTTATACGCCGATTGGACGAGATCACCCAATTGGCCGAATACCCCAATGATTAATGAAATCAATAATAATTGTAATAACGTGTAATCAAGGCTGGAGAAGGCGTAAAATAGAACACCCACGACCATCGCGGATATTAACCCGCCGATAAATCCTTCCACCGTCTTGTTTGGACTTATTTCTGGCCACAGCTTTCTTTTACCAAGCGATTTACCAATGAAGTAGGCTCCGGAATCAGTTGCCCAGATCGTAAATAGGGTAAGCAGGATATAGATCAGCCCCAACCCCAAAGAGTCACGTGTTTCAAATAGGAAGTAGAAACCTATGCCCAAGTATAAGATTGAAATCACTAGAAAGCCTGCGTCATCAAAGGTAAAACGGTTTTTTGAAACGACTGTATAAAGTAACAGCAGCAAAACCCCGATCAAGAATACTTGAACTTTATCATAATTAATTTCTGCCAAAAAAGCGGTATGCTCATTAGGCAATAAAAGCACCCACAATAATATGTGAGAAAGAATTGCTTCAAAAGATAGTACACGTAACTTTTTCATTTTCATCAGTTCATACAAACCGATTGAACCTAACAGATAAACCGTCAGTAAAAAGGGAGTGCCCCCTAAAATGACTAGTGGAATGAAGATAGCGGCAACTACGACCGCCGTAATAATTCGTTGTTTCATTATTCCATTTTCCTCGCCTTCTACATTAAACGCCACCGAATCTTCGTGAACGCTTTTGATACTCCTCAACTGCCTGCAATAAATGCTCTTCACTAAAATCCGGCCACAGCACTTCAGTAAACCATAGCTCCGTATAAGCAGACTGCCAAAGCATGAAATTACTTAAACGGATTTCACCGCTTGTACGGATCAGTAAATCAGGATCCGACAAATGTTTGGTCATCAGGTAACTGGATACCATTTCCTCCGTTACATTTTCCTTTATTATACCATTCTTAGCATCTTGAATGATGCTATTCACTGCAGATACAATCTCCCCACGGCTTCCATAGTTCAGGGCAAAATTCAGAATCATCCCATCATTGTCTTTCGTGTCTTCCATTGCCCGTTTAACGGCACTTTGAGTATGTGACGGAATGAGTGACAAGTCCCCAATCGTTTCAACTCTAACATTTTCGGAAATGAGCTCGGGTAAAAAAGTCCCAAGAAATTCCTGGGGCAGCTTCATCAAAAAGTCGACTTCACTTTTCGGACGTTTCCAGTTTTCAGTGGAAAACGCATAGACCGTCAAAGTTTTGACCCCTAATTTATTGGCAACTTTTGTAATTCTACGAACGGTTTTCATTCCTTCATGATGACCTGCCACACGTGGCAATGCACGCTTTTTGGCCCAACGGCCGTTCCCATCCATAATGATGGCGATATGCTGAGGAACATCAAACTGTTTAATATGCTGAATCCTATTTGTTACATCGGAAGAAGCATCTTTTTTAACGAAACGCTTCCAAAGTGAATACATATGTTAGTCCCCCATCAGGTTGTACTTATCTCTCTACAAAGGCAAAGTTTTTCGTGCACTATGTATATCAAGCTTTCTGCCGCTTAAAAAGAATCTATATTATAATATCAAAAAAAAACTGGTTCTCATATTATTATTATGAAAATTATTTCTTCATTAGAAGCTTGAAAGGGAGAAATCATTACTTCTTTTTTTCTAAAACCGATTATGACTGCCATGAAAAATGCAAAAAAAGGACCACCTCCAACGTTTGCATGCAACATACCAACTCAAGGAGTAATCATTATCGGAGAAACCTTATTATAACAGTTTTCTCCTTTAAGCACACCTATATGTTAGCACCAAGACATGACCCAGTATGGATTCGGTCCTCTTTATTTAATCAATTCATAATTGGAAATTATACTTCCAAAATTTCTTTTTCTTTATCTTTTGTAATTTCATCGATTTTCGTGATATTGCCATCTGTCATCTTTTGGATGTCATCAGCATAGCCACGTAAATCGTCTTCAGTGATTTCACCACTTTTTTCAAGCTTTTTCAAATCATCATTAGCATCGCGACGCACATTACGGACTGCTATTTTCGCCTCTTCCGCTTCTTTTTTCACAACTTTCACAAGCTCTTTTCTGCGCTCTTCAGTTAACGCCGGGATGGCTATCCTGATGACCGATCCATCATTAGAAGGATTTAAGCCTAAGTCTGATTTCAAAATCGCCTTTTCGATTTCACCCAATACCGTTTTATCATATGGTTGAATGACTAATAGTCTAGCTTCCGGGACAGAAATACCAGCCACCTGATTAACTGGTGTCGGCGAACCATAATAATCAATCGAGATTCTATCAAGCAATGAGGCATTTGCCCTTCCGGCACGGATGCTTGCTAATTCACGTGTGTACGCTCCAATGGCTTTTTCCATTTTCGTTTTCGCATTCGAAATAACTTGTTTCGGCATCTTTTATTTCCCCCTTACAATAGTTCCAAGCGTTTCGCCTAAAACGGCCCGTTTAATATTACCTTTTTCCATGATCGAGAAGACGATCAATGGGATATCATTGTCCATGCATAGTGAGGACGCAGTTGAATCCATTACTTCTAACCCTTCTTTAATCACATCAAGATAGGAAAGTTTATCATACTTCACTGCATTTTTGTCTTTAACCGGATCTGCATTGTATACGCCATCCACATTATTCTTCGCCATCAAGATGACATCAGCTTCAATTTCTGCAGCACGCAGGGCGGCAGTGGTATCCGTCGAGAAGTATGGATTACCTGTACCAGCTGCAAAAATCACCACTCTCTTTTTCTCTAGATGCCTGATTGCACGGCGTCTAATGTATGGTTCTGCGACTTGTCTCATCTCAATGGAAGTTTGCACGCGCGTTTCAATTCCAAGCTGATCAAGGCTGTCTTGTAATGCCAATGAGTTCATGACTGTAGCCAACATCCCCATATAGTCGGCATTAGCACGATCCATGCCCATTTCACTGCCTATTTTCCCGCGCCAGATGTTTCCGCCACCGACAACAACAGCCACTTCCACATCAAGCTCAGCCACTTCCTTGACTTGTTCAGCAATGGATTTAATTACTGCAGGGTTAATTCCAAATCCTTCTTCACCGGCTAATGCTTCACCACTTAGTTTTAGAACGACACGTTTATATTTAGCGTTACTCATGAGAACCTCCAACTATGTAATCTTTTCATTCGTTCATCATGCTTTCTTGGAATACTGCCAAAAATTCATGACATTTCAAAAAATAGGGAACACAAGAGTGTTCCCCATTATTAATTATCTGACAATTAGTCTTTTTTAACTTGGTTCATTACTTCTTCAGCAAAGTTTTCTTGACGTTTTTCAAGACCTTCCCCTACTTCATAACGAACGAATGATTGGATTTTTCCACCTTTTGATTCAACGAATTGTCCCACTTTTTGATCAGGGTTCTTAACGAAAGCTTGTTCGTTAACACAGATTTCTTCGTAGAATTTATTGATACGTCCTTCAACCATTTTGGCAACGATTTTTTCAGGTTTTCCTTCATTAAGAGCTTGTTGCGTAAGAACTTCGCGTTCGCGTTCTAATTCGCTAGCATCCACTTGGTCGCGAGAGATATATTTAGGGTTAATTGCAGCTATATGCATTGAAACGCTTTTAGCTGCCTCTTCGTCAGTTGTACCTTCAAGAACTGATAGTACGCTGATGCGTCCACCCATGTGAAGGTATGCACCAAATGCGTCGTTATCTGTTTTAGAAACGACTTGGAAACGGCGAAGAGTTAATTTCTCCCCAATTTTAGCAACAGCAGCATTGATATGATCTGCAACTTTTGCTCCATTTTCCATTGTTTGCTCAAGAGCAGCTTCAACGCTTTCAGGTTTGTTCGCAAGAAGGAACCCAGCCAATTCCTTAACAAGGATTTGGAAGCCTTCGTTTTTAGCAACGAAATCAGTTTCGGAGTTTACTTCAAGAATAACCGCTTGGTTTCCTTCAACAACGATTGAAGTTAAACCTTCAGCAGCGATACGGTCACCTTTATTAGCAGCTTTTGCAATTCCTTTTTCACGTAGGAAATCGATTGCTTTTTCCATATCGCCTTCTGTTTGTACAAGTGCCTTTTTACAGTCCATCATACCGGCACCAGTTTTTTCACGCAATTCTTTAACTAATTGTGCAGTGATTGCCATAATATATATCCTCCTCAAATTAAATGCAGTTTATTCAATCTTTACCCATTACTGCCAAAAAATACTTGTTATCATCAAAGAAAATAACGAGCTTTGACGATATTTCCGAAAAACATCCACTTTTTCAGTCAATATGACGGACTAAACCAGCTGATGATTTTCATCCCTTAAAAATCGCCCATACCTTTTAAAAAAGACATTCCGTACAGTGATTTTATGTATGTTTATTTAGTGCAAAAAAAAGGGATAAAAGGCATTATCCTCTTATCACCTTTTTTCTTACTGAATAAGCAACCTTTTTTACTTATTAAGCAGTAGTTGTTTCAGTTGCTGTTTCTTCGCCTTGTTTAGCTTCTAAGATAGCATCTGCCATTTTACCTGTTAATAATTTAACAGCACGGATTGCATCGTCATTCGCAGGAATAACTACATCGATTTCATCCGGATCACAGTTTGTATCAACGATACCAACAAGTGGAATGTGTAATTTGTGTGCTTCCGCAACAGCAATACGCTCTTTGCGTGGGTCGATAACGAAGATCGCATCTGGAAGAGTCTTCATATCTTTAATACCGCCTAAGAATTTCTCTAAGCGATCCCATTCTTTTTTAAGTTGGATAACTTCTTTTTTAGGAAGGACTTCGAAAGTTCCGTTTTCTTCCATTTTTTCGATATCTTTAAGACGAGCGATACGTTTTTGGATTGTTTCAAAGTTTGTTAAAGTTCCACCTAACCAACGTTGGTTTACATAGTACATACCAGAACGGATAGCTTCTTCTTTAACAGATTCTTGAGCTTGTTTTTTAGTTCCGACGAAAAGAACAGTACCGCCGTTAGCAGCTAGTTCTTTCACGAAGTTATAAGCTTCTTCAACCTTTTTAACTGTTTTTTGAAGGTCGATGATGTAGATGCCGTTACGCTCAGTGAAGATATATTTCTTCATTTTTGGGTTCCAGCGACGTGTTTGGTGTCCGAAATGCACACCAGCTTCAAGCAATTGTTTCATAGAAATGACTGACATTTTAGTTCCTCCTAAATGGTTTTGTTTTTCCTCCGCACCGATCATTTTCATACAGAAACTGTCGTAACAGCACCATCTGTAAGAATCACGGGGCGTGTGTATTAACACCATTTCATAATATATCATAATGACTCTACACAATCAAGAGATAAGTTTATCTATTCATGCGAAACTTTAGTAATAGCTCTATCTCCGTTTGACCGCGACCTAACTTTTTGGCGATTTCCTCTATTGAATGTCCTTGATCCGCTAACATATCCACTTTTTCATTTAATGACCGTTCATTTAACGAAGCCTGCAGCATGTCCGAAAATTCCTTGACAGCCGGCTTCCCCTGATTCTGAGTGGAAGTGGAAGCCGTTGCAAGTTCCAATTTGTCCTCGACTTTTAAGGGTAAAGCATTGGCCTCATTTTCTTCAGGCATTATTTTATAAGCGTCAATAGCCTGCTTTTTAGCGGCGGCACGACTTCCCAATTTATAATCTAGTAGAATGTTTTGTTCTTGTTTTTCTTGTTTTTCTTCCTTTGTTTCTTTGATTGAAACATGTTCTTGTCCTTTTTGTCCATGCTCAGGATTCATTACCAGCGAATTTTTGATTGCCTTTACCAGTGTCTCGTTGTCCTCCTTCATCTCCATTAAATAACCAGACAAAAGTTGTTCCATTTCTCCAAGGACGGCTTTTTGGTCTTTTTCCAACATACTTAAACGATTTTGACGAAGATATAAAATGATGATGGCAAAAATGGTGAATATGTTCAATACAAACAACAGAAATATAAAAAATGCTGACATGCTGCCTCCTAATTAACCGTAATAGTCAATCCTGACCTTTAAGCGGATGGGGATCTTTTTTCACTGTTGTTTTTTTCTTCTTGATTACTTTCCCTATGCTCTTCTTGACGAAGTACAGTTCGAACATTCTGTGATTTCGAAACATTTATTGATGTAGGTATCCGTAAGACTTCTATCAAGTTGATTTATAGTGCTTTCTCCGTTCAATAGGAATCTCTTATGCCTTCCAGACTCCATAGCCCTCTTCAATGAAAATATCTTCATTAAATCTTTTGATCTTGCATCGTGTTTCTTAATTTATAAATCGCTTTCGAGTGAATTTGGGATATCCGTGACGTAGATAGACTCATCACCTGTCCGATTTCGGTTAACGTCAGTTCTTCTTTATAAAAAAGCTGTAAAACCAACTGTTCTTTTTCATTTAGGGTTTCAATGACTTTGGCTAATTCCTCATACAGTTCATCCCTTAACACATGTTCCTCAGGTAAATCCGCCTTTTCATCTTTAATATGAAAATTTGCGCTTTCTTTATCGTCCTCTTGGGGATTTTCATCCATCGATAGTACATTGGCAAAGAAATTCTCATTTAATGCAGCATATACTTCATCTTCCGGAATATTCAATTCAGCGGCAATCTCAGTTGGCGAAAGGTTCCTCATGTATTGCTGCTCCAGCTTCTCTATTGCAGATTCAATTTTCTTGGCTTTATCTCTTGCACTCCGTGGAAGCCAATCCTCTTTTCTTAATCCATCTAAAATGGCACCACGAATTCTAAATGATGCATATGTGTCAAACTTGAGGTCACGCTTCGTATCAAAACGTTCCAGGGCATCGAATAACCCCATCATTCCCAAACTCCTTATATCATCCCGGCTCACATTTTTAGGAAGACTTACTGAAATACGTTGAACATGGTACGATACAAGAGGTATGTATTTCTTTACCAATATGTCCCCGGCTAGCGGATCTCTGCAATCCACCCAATTTTTCCAACATAACTGCTCTTCTTCGATGGTCAGATGAGACATTGGACATCCTCCTAACATTGTTATACGATTTGTGATCTACGGCCCTAAAAGCCATACATGCAATAAAAATTCGGTTGCAAATGTACCTGTCATATTTTTGGCTTTTCAAAACCCAAATCCGATCCTATATGTTTTTAGTCCCTTTTGTAACGGTACGTATATTTAGCAGACAATCATTTAAATTGAATTCAATCGTTCTTCCGCTATTCCCGCCAACATCTTCGGCAACGATTCTAATCCGCAAGTCAGATAACTCTTTCCGGACAGCTTCCACATTCCGGGGTCCGATTCTCATTAAATCCCCTCCGGAGGCAAATTGAAACATTTGTGCTCCTCCAGCCAGCTTCGCTTTTAGGAATGGCAATCTTGCGCCTTCTTTGACTAATACCTGCACCAATTCCTTTATCGCCGTATCTGCAAATTTGGCAACGTTGATCTGTCCCGATTTAGCGAGTGAAGAGTCTGGAAGCATGATATGGACCAAACCTGCAATTTCTTTTTTTTCATCATAAATCACAACACCGACACACGATCCCAAACCTGAAGTACGAATCGTATAGGGAGGCTTTATTATATTCATATCCGCTATTCCAACCTTAACAACCTGGACCTTTACCGATTCAATCATTAGGTGAGACTCCTAAGGCGGAAAAAATGATATCAAAAAATTCGGGATCAGGTAATAAAAAGAAATGACCACTAACCGAGTCAGCAAAAAGCTGGTCCTTTTCAAGTACAGTATCAATGACGATGGCTGCGTCACTTACTTGAGATAATTCCAATAACCCATAACTGATCGTTGCCCCTACCATATCGATGCTCAAGGATGGAACGGATGGATAGATATTCAATCGGGTAAAATCAGATAGGGAAGAGAGATAGGATCCCGATAAAATATTCCCTAATTCCTGCAGGCAAGAGAGTGCCAGTTCAGTATAGGGTGCTGATTCCATCAAAAAGGTTTCATCACCAGTCATCCTACGAATCAAGTATTGGGCTACAGGAAGTGAAAGGATAAAAAACATACTCCCTGAAGCATCACCTTCTATTCTAAGAAAAACGCTTGCCACGACGTGATCGGCCCCGCCAGCCATTTCCATCATTTCATCAAAAGAAACGATTCGGACATTAGGAACATTCATATCAATTTTCCTATTAAGGATGGCAGAAAGTGCCGTAGCTGCGTTTCCTGCACCTATATTACCGATTTCCTTCAAAATATCGAGCTGAAGAGTGTTGATTTTCTCAATGAACGACATATGATTATCCTTCTCTTAACATATTTTCAGTCATTTCAAGACTTAAGGCCTTCTCCAAATTAATCAGGACGAGCAGTCGCTTTTCAATTTTAGCCACTCCGCTAATGTATTCTGAAGACAAATGTCCCACAACTTCAGGCTGAGGTTCGATACTCTCCACTGGAATATCCAAAACATCATTGGCAGAGTCCACTATTAACCCCACCTCCATATCATCCAGAATAACGATGATAATCCTGGTTGATTCATCATATTCCACCTCTTCAAAATCAAAGCGAACCCGTAAATCAATAATTGGAGTGATTACCCCCCTTAAATTTATGACTCCCTTAACGAATTTTAAAGCCTTTGGAACCCTGGTAATATGCAGTAGCTTTTCAATGCCGCTGACCTTATCCACTGGAATTGCATATTCCTTATCCTTAATTTGAAATACGATTACTTTCATATCCTCCGACATCTATTCCCCTCCTTTAAAAAAATAATGATGATTGTGAAGTCTTGACGAAATCTCATCGACATGGTCGAACCATCCCAATACCTGCACCATTCATCTATCATTCAATGAATCAATGTGTTGCAATCTATGATTAATGCAACTTGACCATCACCAAGTATCGTAGCCCCGGATATGGCAAATGCACTGGTTAAATAATTGCCCAATGATTTCAGAACGATTTCCAGTTGCCCGATAAATGAATCTACGACTAATCCCGCTAATTTATCACCTTTTCTTACAATCACCACAGAGAGGGACTCTTCTTCTTCCTGACTGATAGGCACTTCAAATATATCTTTCAAGAATAGAAGCGGCAGAACCTTACCCCTGAAGTCAATGACTTGTTGATTATGGGCATTCATGATATCAGCTTTTTTTATGATTGCTGTTTCTATGATGGAAGAAAGCGGTATGGCATATTTTTCGTTTTGGATGGCAACCAGCATGACAGAAATTATGGACAATGTAAGCGGAAGCTGAATAAGGAAGATGGATCCTTCATTTTCTTTGGAATCGATCGCCACAGATCCACCGAGGGACTCTATGGTATTTTTAACTACATCAAGCCCCACACCGCGTCCCGATACATCTGAAATGGTTTCCGCTGTTGAGAAACCAGATGCGAATATCAATTCATAGATTTGCTTATCGGTTAGGGTGGCGGCAGTTTCCTTAGTTAATATCCCATTGGATAGCGCCTTGTTCAAGACTCGATCTTTATTGATTCCTGCGCCGTCATCCTCGATTTCAATGAAAACATGATTACCGCTGTGATATGCTTTTAACAGGATTTTACCTTCTTCATTCTTCCCTTTCGCCAAACGTTCTTCAGGTGTTTCAATTCCATGATCCATGGCGTTCCTTATTAAATGGACGAGGGGATCACCGATTTCATCAATGACTGTACGATCAAGTTCCGTTTCGGCACCGTTGATTTCCAAATTGACTTTCTTGTTTAAGTCCCTTGCCAATTGACGTACCATTTTAGGAAAACGATTGAATACAGTTTCCACGGGCACCATCCGCATATTCAATACGATTGTTTGTAAATCACTGGTTATACGGGACATTCTTTCTACCGTTTCATGCAATTCTTGATTATCCAAATCACTGGAAATTTGGTCAAGCCTGCCTCTATCGATTACTAGTTCCTCGAATAAGTTCATCAATATATCAAGCCGCTCAATGTTAACCCGAATGGTCTTGCTTGATGCCGTCTTAACGGGTGCCTGTTTTTTCTTATCATCATATTCCGTTGGAAGCTCGGCATTATTTGTCTCTTGTTTTGGGATTTCAGTAACTTTATCCTCTATAGAATGGGCGGCATACCGCAAGTGTTCTAGATCAAGTGCATTTACGACAACTTGTTCCACTTCTGAAACCTTCATGATTTTATTCTTTATCTCATCACTCGATTCCGTTGTTACCATCGTGATTGTAAATCGCTGATCGAATTGCTCTTCTTCCAAAAGTTCGACGGGTGGGTGTGACTTGATTACTTCACCGGACTTTTCAAGCACCTCAAAAACCATAAACACCCTGGCAGCTTTTAAAAGACAGTCCTCACGCAACCCTATCGAAATTTCGAAGCTGTTGAATCCCTGATCCTTTGACTGTTGTAGTACGGTCCATTCAAATTCATCGTAATCTCCAACAGTCATTTCCTCCTTTTCAAGGACAGCAGAAGCTGCTGCCACTTCTGCAATGGTTGAAGAAACGGGTGACTCGCCTTTTTCAATCATTTCCAGCTGATGGACAACCCCCATCACATTTCTTTTTCCATCTCCACCTTCAGCAATAGACACGACCATCGCTTCTAAATCATCTACCGCTAAAAATATCACGTCAAACAATTCAGGCGAAAGAACGATTTGACTGTTTCGGATCGCATCCAGAACATTCTCCATTTTATGAGTTAAATTGGCTAGATCCTCATAACCCATAGTTGCTGACATCCCTTTTAAGGTATGGGCGGAACGAAAGATTTCGTTTACTATCGAGAGGTCTTCCGGGTTCTTTTCGAGTACCAGCAACTGTTCGCTGCATGTTTGAAGATGTTCTTTACTTTCTTCAATAAATACCTCTAAATACTGATTCATATCCATACAATCTCACACCTCCACGTGTTAACAATAGCTTATTACTGCTCTAGCTATTTTTTCTACATCCTCTATGCTATCTATTAACTTGGTATTGATTGCCGCCTTGGGCATACCAAAAACGATTGAAGTCTCCTGTGATTCGGCTATCGCTTTTAAAGGACCCTTTTGTTTAAGCTTGGTAAGCCCCTTTGACCCATCCATCCCCATCCCGGTCATGATGACGGCTATTTTCGCATAATCATTCATTTCACTCACCGATTCAATCAGCACATCAACCGACGGGCGATGTCCATTACGCAAATCGGATTGATCCAAAAGGATTGCCCAGCTGATTCCGACTTTCCTCACTTTCAAGTGATAACCTCCAGGTGCGATGTAGGCGACACCTTTTTGAATCAGTTCTCCCTCTTCAGCTTCCTTCACTTTAATCTTGCATAACGAATTCAGGCGTGTTGCCAAGGATTTTGTGAAACCGGGGGGCATATGCTGGACAATGAGTATAGGAGCATCAATGTCTTCTGGGAGTCCTGTCAAGACAGTCTGCAGAGCTCTCGGGCCTCCTGTTGATGTACCGATGACTATTATTTTTTTGTATCCATAGGACCATTTTATTTGATTTTTTTCGTTTGTTGATGATAACATTGAATCTATTTTACTATATTTTTCCCAAACGGATGGGCTTCTTTCAATATTTCTCGCATTTTTTTCTAGTTTGTGAACATTTGCCCTGCTGGCAGCCAAAACTTTTTCATGGAGTTCTTTCTTGATTTTATGTAAGTCCAATGAAATGGCTCCCGAAGGTTTAGCCACAAAATCAAAGGCTCCGCTGTTCATGGCGGCAAATGTATTTTCCGTTCCTTTTTTTGTTGTGCTTGATAACATGACTACAGCGGTTGGACATTCATTCATGATCCGGTTTAATGCTTCCAACCCGTCCATAATCGGCATTTCCACATCCAAAGTCACGACATCGGGTTTTAAAGCCTTTATTTTTTCTATGGCATCTATTCCATTCCTGGCAGTCCCGATGACTTCCATCCTGCTATCTTCTGCTAAAAAATCTGAGATTAACTTTCTCATAAATGCAGAATCGTCCACTATCAGCACTTTTACTTTATCCATAGAAGGAGACCTACTTTCCCAAAAAATATCTCTTCATATTTTGGAGGAAACGGCTTTTTTGCAAAGTCAATTCTTCCCCAAATGAATGATTTGCATATCTCGAAGCAATGTCCATGATGGCTTTGGATACATCGGCTTCAGAATCGAAAAGGAGAAAGGGCATTTGTTTGGTAACAGATTTGGGTACGCTTCTATCAGCTGGCAGGTAACCTAGAGCTACAGCTTCCAGACCTAAAAATTTCACTAGCGCATTTTGTAGCCGGTTAATCGTTTCTTTGCCGTCCTTACTCGAGAAAACGCGATTGCAAACTAGGAAGAATGGAATCTCTTTGTTTACTGAATGAATATATTTCATTGCGGAATATGCATCCATGATGGACGTAGGTTCAGGCGTCGTGATAACGACCAATTCATCCACACATAACAGGAATTTCATGGAATCCTCAGTGATGCCTGCACCCATATCAAATAAGATATAATCGTAATTTGCCAGCAATAAACTGAATTCTTCATTAAAGCGCGAATATTTATCTTCATCAAGTGAAAAGAGATTCGTCATCCCTGTTCCTCCTGTAATGATTGAAATATTTCCCGGTCCTGACATGATGATATCCTTCAACCTACATTCTTTTTCAAAAAAATCAATAATACTGCAGGGCGAGTGTTCCCCGATCAAAATATCAATATTCCCCATACCGATATCCATGTCGAACAACAGTACCTTTTTCCCTCTTTGGGATAAAGCAATGGAAAAATTCAAAGAAAAGTTTGATTTTCCCACTCCACCTTTACCGCTTAAAACGGCAATCGTTTTGGCCATTGATTGATTTTGGCGGACTTCCAATCTTCTTCGTAAATTCTCAGCTTGATCTTTCATATTTTTTAGCCCCAAAAGCCATTTTCATTAGTTGTGATGATGTAGCTATTTCAATATCGTCCGGTACATTCTGTCCATCTGTTATATAGGCGACTCCTAATTTATGAGTGTGTATAAAATTGAATACAGGCCCGAAAGTGGAAGTTTCGTCCGCTTTTGTAAAAATGACCTGTTTAAGCGGTATGGCAGCAAACTGTCGATAAATATCTTCCATATCCTTCTGTTTAGAAGTCAATGACAGCACTAAATAGGTTTCCATCTCATCTGTAAAATGGATGATTTCATTTAGATCCTTAACATATTGCGCGTTACGGAAATTCCTTCCGGCCGTATCAATGAAAACAAAATCATAATGGGAGAAGCGTTCAGCCGCCCTTTTGAAGTCTTCCAGATTATAAGCCACTTCTATGGGAACGTTTAAGATCTTGGCATATGTCTTAAGTTGATCTATTGCAGCAATCCTGTACGTATCCGTCGTAATGAAAGCCACCTTTTTATCATGCTTCAACATGGTTTCTGCAGCCACTTTTGCCAAGGTCGTCGTCTTTCCCACACCTGTCGGGCCAACAAAATTAATATACTTTTTTTGCAGTCCGGTTTTTCCATTATCGACCTTTTCCAAAATCCCGAACATGGCTTCTTCCAACCAAACTTGAACCTCTTCATCAGTGGATTGTTGTTTAAAAACGAACCATTTTTCAAGAAGTTCATCCATGATTTTGGACCGAAGTGAAAGATCCACTTCCTGCTCGGTTAGGTATTCATGCATTTCCTGCAGTTTCCCCGGATATTTTTGATCAGGTGAATAGATTTGCAAGGTCTTTATCATATCTTTCAAACCTTCGATTTCTTTTAATAAGTCAGCACTTTCCCTATTGCCTTCATTAGGTTCCAGGGCATGACTTGCCATTTCCAGCTTTGAAGGCAACTTCTTCGATTTTTGTTTGGTTACGGTTTGGATAGACTGGGACAAGGGGTCTATGGCTGCAATGACTTCAATATTCCTCTTCTTGAATAACCCTAAGAAACCACCAGTATATACAGCCTTTGAACTTAAGATTACCGCATCACTGCCTAGTTCCTCCCTTATTCGCTTCATTGTCTCGTTCATTGTTGGTGCCAAATATTTCTTTACCTTCAATCGAAATTCACCACCCCTACACTTTGTACTTCTACATTCGATTCGAGTTCATTGTATGAAAGAATCGGTACATTAGGAAAATAACGTTCAGTTAATTGCCGGGCATACATCCTTACTGCTGGAGAGCAGAGTAAGATCGGTTGGTGATCCATTAGGGTCAGCTCTTCCAATTTGGCTGCAATTGCCTCCAATATGGATTGCGATAGAGTTGGATCCAATGATAAAAAATTACCATGTTCGGTTTGCTGTACACCATCCGCGATAGTCTTCTCCACTTTTCCCGATAATGTTATGACTTTAATTCTATTTTCATCCGTAATAAAAGAATTCGTTATTTGTCTGGCTAAATTCTGCCTTACATACTCAGTAAGCAAATCTGTGTCAGTCGATAACTTGCCATAATCAGCAAGTGTTTCGAAAATGATCGGTAAGTTCCTTATTGAAACTTTTTCCTTCAATAATTTTGCCAATACCTTTTGTACATCTCCTATAGACAAAGGATTCGGAGTGACTTCCTCCACCAGTATAGGTGCCGATTCGTGAAGATGATCGATCAATTGTTTCGTTTCCTGCCTGCCCAATAATTCCTGCGCATTGGCCTTTATGACTTCCGTCAAATGAGTGGATACAACGCTTGGCGGGTCCACAACTGTATAACCCAACAATTCGGCATGTTCTTTCATGTCATCCGTGATCCACTTGGCTGGTAAACCGAAAGAAGGTTCAATTGTATCGATTCCTTCTATTGAATCATCCTCCACCCCTGGACTCATGGCCAAGAAATGATTAAGGAGCAATTCCCCCTTTGCCATGACGCTTCCTTTAATCTTCAGCCGATACTCATTGGGATTCAACTGTATGTTATCACGTATTCTGACAACTGGGATCACGAGCCCCAATTCAATCGCAAGCTGCCTGCGGATCATGACGACTCGGTCCAGTAGGTCTCCCCCTTGATTGGCATCCGCAAGCGGAATCAATCCATATCCAAATTCAAATTCGATCGGGTCGACACTTAAAAGGTTAACGACGCTTTCTGGACTTTTCATTTCATCGGTTTCCAACACTTCTTCCATTTCTTGTATTTCACTTTCGTCCTGCTTTGGAATCCTTGAAATCGTATACCCTCCAACGACTAATAAAGCAGCGATCGGAATGGTGAATAAGTCGGAAATGGGAGTGAATAACCCTAAAAGGAAAATGGTTGCTGCTGTTAGGTAAAGCATTTTGGGAAATTGAAATAACTGTTCAACAATATCCGCTCCGAGGTTTCCATTCGAGGCAGCCCGGGTTACAACTATTCCCGTAGCTGTAGAAATCAATAAAGCAGGTACCTGACTCACGATACCGTCACCAACTGATAACATGGAAAAATGGACGGCTGCCTCTCCAAAGCTCATGTCCAATTGCATGACGCCAATGATCATACCGAAAATCAAGTTAATGATGACAATGATGATGCCCGCTATGGCGTCCCCTTTAACAAACTTACTCGCTCCATCCATGGAACCATAAAAGTCTGCTTCGTTACTGATTTTTTCCCTTCTGGCACGTGCTTCGTTTTCGGAAATCATTCCAGCATTTAAATCTGCATCGATGGCCATCTGTTTCCCTGGCATCGCATCCAGTGTAAATCTTGCCGCCACCTCCGAGACCCGTTCGGAACCTTTCGTGATGACGATGAAATTGATGATGACCAAAATGATGAATACAACTAATCCTACAAGCACGTTACCGCCGACTACAAATGACCCAAAGGTTTCTACAACTCCCCCAGCATCACCATAGGTCAAAATGGCACGAGTCGTGGAAACATTCAACCCCAGCCTGAACAACGTCAGTAAAAGGAGCAAGGAAGGAAAGATTGAAAATTCGAGAGGTTCTTTCATATTCATCGTAGTCAATAGAACCAGCAACGCAAGAGAGATATTTAATAGGAGTAAAATACTTAACAACCATGTTGGCAATGGAATGACCAACATGGCAACGATCATGATGACGCTCGATATAACAACTAAATCTCTTGCTCGCATGTTTTTTTCTCTCCTTACTAGCGGGTTACCCTATTACTTCTTTACAGTTTACCTTTGGTTTTATATACAAAGGCCAGTATTTCAGCGACCGCCTTAAAGAACTCTTCAGGTATCGCCTGGCCTAATTCGGCTTGATCATATAAAGACCTGGCCAAAGGCCGATTTTCCACCATGATCACATCGTTTTCTTTAGCAATGAATTTAATTTTCTGCGCAACAAAATCAACGCCCTTTGCCACTACATACGGAGCCTCAGCTTTTTCTTCATCATATTTTAAAGCAATGGCAAAATGCGTCGGGTTGGTGATGACGACATCCGCATTGGGAATTTCCTGCATCATTCTTTGAGCTGCCATCTGCCTCTGCTTTTGCTTTATCTTGGATTTGATGAGCGGGTCCCCTTCGGAATTTTTATACTCATCCTTAATATCCTGTTTGGACATCCGGATGTTTTTTTCAAAGTCATATTTTTGATACAAATAGTCTAATAGAGCAATGAACAATAAAGCCACAGCGGCATAAAATCCTACTTTTATCGTAATATCCGCCAATGTTGCCATTGCTTCTTCCACAGAAATTTGCGATAAGATCATTATCTCATCCATGCGCTGCCATAGTACATAAAAGGCAACAAAACCAACAAATGCTATTTTAAGAATGGATTTCAATAATTCAACAATGGCCCTCATTGAAAAAATGCGCTTGAACCCTTTAATGGGATCCAATTTTTCAAGTTTGAACTGAATGGATTCAGTAGAAAACAAAAATCCGACTTGCATGACATTAGCCAATATCCCAGCCACTAACGCTGCTGCGAAAACGGGTCCCAGGATAAGGCCCATCTCCCTTAAAACCTCAATCATGATAATTTGCATATTTTCCTCGTTGAATCCAGTCAAGGTAAAATGTTGCAAATATTCTCTCATGAGACCGAGCAGATGATTATACATGTACGGTCCCATAAGCAATAATACTGAAAACACTGCAAGTAAATTCACAGAGGTATTTACATCCTGACTCTTTGCCACCTGACCTTTTTTCTTCGAATCCTGACGTTTTTTGGGAGTCGCCTTTTCGGTCTTCTCACCTGCGAAAAACTGCAAATCCAACTGAAACCTCTCCACATCAAACGCCTCCAATCAACTGCATTAGATGACGCATGGTCAAAAGCAAGAAATTGAAGAGTTGGGTGACAACTGTCATCATCATCCCCATTACCACTATGATAACCGCTAAGCCGGCAATGATTTTCACTGGAATTCCGACAACGAACACATTTAATTGAGGGACTGTCCTGGCAAGTATCCCCAGCGTGACATCCACTAAGAAAATACTTCCCACTACAGGTATGGACATTTGAAAAGCAATCATGAAAGCTTTGCTGAAAGCTTTGGCCAAATATTCTATCAGTGCATGATCTCCGAATGGTACAAATAATTGGTCAATCGGGATGAACTGATAACTATAAAAAATTCCATCCAAAAGCAAATGATGACCGTTAGTGCTCAATAGGAATAATAAAGCGACCGTATAAAGGTATTGTCCCATCAACGGGCTTTGTGCCCCCGTTTGGGGGTCGATGACATTCGCTATTGAAAAACCCATTTGGAAATCAATCAATCCGCCAGCGACTTGAACGGCGGACAAAATCATATACGCTGCAAACCCAATGAAAAGGCCAACAAGCGCTTCCTTCATGATCAAAAAATAAAACGTCACATCCAATTCCAGAACCGGAGCATCGATGGTGTAGTACATGATCCAGGCAAGGAAGATTCCAAGCCCGACCCGATGTTGTACCGGTATTGAACGGTACGAAAAAATAGGCATGGCCACGAAAAACGTAGTGACCCGGACTACAATTAATAAAAAGGCGGGAAAGTGCGGAAATAATTCCTCCATGCCCTACCCTACAAATCGATTCAGATTGCCGAATATTTCATTTGCATATGATAATAGGTGGCTCAGCATCCATGGAGCCAATAAAATGAGTCCCAATAAGACTGCGACGATTTTCGGAACAAATGCCAAGGTTTGTTCCTGAATCTGTGTAGTCGCCTGAAAGATGCTTACTAATAGTCCTACAATAAGAGCGATTACCATCAATGGACCAGCAATTATCAATACCATATAAATTCCTTTTTCTGCTATATCAATAACAAAATCTGCACTCATTTTTTCTCACCTGCTTAAAAACTCTGTAATAAAGACTTCACCACTAAATACCATCCATCAACAAGAATGAAAAGGAGGATTTTAAATGGCAGGGAAATCATGACTGGCGGCAACATCATCATCCCCATCGACATCAGAACACTTGCAACGACCATATCAATAACCAAAAAGGGAATGAAAATCATGAAGCCTATTTGAAAAGCTGTTTTGATTTCACTGATTGCAAAAGCCGGTACAAAGGCAGTCAAGGGAATGTCCTGTATCGTTTCAGGCTTATCCACCTTGGCATAATCCAAAAATAACGCCAGATCCTTTTGCCTTGTATGGGCACTCATGAATTCCTTGAATGGTATCGAGGCCTGTACATATGCCTCTTCTAAATCTATCTCTTCATTAAATAATGGGGTTAATGCCTTTTCATTCACTTCCTGAAAAGTCGGTGCCATTATGAAAAATGTCATGAAAAGTGCCAAGCCGACCAACACCTGATTCGGCGGCATCTGCTGTGTAGCTAGCGATGTTCTCACAAAGCTCAGGACAATGATGATTCTTGTAAAACAGGTCATCAAGATCAATATGCTTGGAGCCAGTGATAAGACAGTCATCAGAAGTACAAGTTTGACGGAAGTAGAGACATTAGTGGGATCACTGTTATTAAAAAACTCCATGAACTCATTCATTCATTGTCTCTTCCTTTCCTATCAAGCTCCTTTAACAGCTTTTTCCTGCTATCAGACATTTGATCAAGTTGACTTTTGAACTCTGCAGAGAAACTAGCGGCTTCGGACCCGCCTTTCTTCAACCACTTATTTTTCAACTTCAATGCAAGTTTCCCAGGCTGGATCATTTGATCGATCTTATCGTTGTGATCTTTCAAAAGCTGTTCATATTCCTCGGGATCATCTATTTCTTTCAAAAGCTGAATATTTTCGCCTACCCCGATCACCAATATTCGCCCGCCGACCTTAACAAGCTGAACTGAACGGTTTGCACCAAGGGCCGTACCGCCTAAATTCTCCACCGAATTTGCCTTTTGATACGATTTACTTTTTTTATTAATGAACTTTAATAGGGTATATAGAAGGGCCACTACAAAAATAGTAGCAAATATCATTCTCAGAAACTCCCAAACGGTTATCCCCACTTTGTCAGGATTCGTTGCCTGTTTGGTAGATTTCGAGTCTATTGTTTCACCTTTATCCACCTTTAAATCATCTGGCTGTTCATAAACATCCTTCACTGTTTTTTCAAGATCTTCCGCATGGGCCTGTATGGCCCCAGAGAAGAATACTGCTATCATCAGTGAGAACTGAAGCCATTTTTTAATTAAAACCAATATGAAGACACCCTCTTAACTTAATGCTTTATTTATGGCTTCCAAAACACGGTCTGCCTGGAATGGCTTCACGATAAAGTCTTTTGCACCCGCCTGGATCGCATCGATGACCATGGCTTGCTGCCCCATCGCTGAACACATGATGACCTTAGCTTGAGGATTTATCTTTTTAATTTCCTTTAACGCTGTAATACCATCCATTTCGGGCATGGTAATATCCATCGTTACAAGATCCGGGTGGGTTTCTTTATATTTATCCACTGCTTGGGCGCCATCTGCTGCTTCCCCGACTATTTCAAAACCATTTTTAGAAAGGATATCCTTTATCATCATTCTCATAAATGCTGCATCGTCCACAATTAAAATTTTATTAGCCATTATTTTCGTCCCCCAAATTATTTTATTTTATTTAATCGTTCACTTTGACTCATGATATCCGTAACACGCACTCCAAAGTTTTCATCAATCACCACTACCTCACCTTTTGCTATCAAGCGGCTGTTTACCAGGATATCCACTGGCTCTCCTGCTAATTTATCCAATTCGATGATCGATCCGGAGGAAAGCTCCAAAATATCCTTTACGGAGCGTTTCGTTCTTCCAAGTTCCACAGTCACTTGCAAGGGGATATCCATCAGCATGCTGAGATTTTTCTTTTCAGGCTCCTGAAGCTGATAAGGCTGGAAACTAGTGAAACTGGCAGGCTGAACATTCACCGGCTGTCCTGTTGGTACGGATGAAACTCCAAAATGTTGTGGTACATTCGGTATTTGGTTCATGGGTTGGGTTTGATGACCGCCTTGTCCATAAGTTTCATTTACCGATCGATCAGGCCGGTTATCCTGGAATGGTGCCGGCTCCTGAGTTGGAATGTTCATTACTGGATCACTCAGTGCTTTTTGCGTATTCATATCGGCAGATTGGCTTTCGCCCGTCCCATTTAATAATTCAGAAACTAACCCTTTAGCAAACTCTAACGGCAACAATTGCATAATGTTGGAGTCAATTAAGTTACCGACACGGAGGCGGAACGAGATTTTTGCAAATAAGTCCTCGTCAGGTATCGCATTTTCACCTACTCCATTTAAAAAGTTAAGTAAATCTACGCTAGGTGGTGAAATATCCACTTTTTTACTGAAAATGGTCGACATGGATGTCGCAGCAGAACCCATCATTTGGTTCATGGCTTCCTGGACAGCACTCAATTGAATTTCCCCAAGCAGGTCAGAAGGATTCTCCCCATCTCCGCCAAGCATCAAATCTGCAATGATAGCTGCATCGCTCTGCTTGATTACCAGCATATTTATACCTGAAAAACCTTCTGTATATTGCACTTGAATCGCTACGTATGGATGCGGGAATTCTTCCTCGATCTGTCCCCTTTCAATTAAAGTAACCGTCGGGGTGGTGATATCCACTTTCTGATTCAACAACGTGGATAGAGCAGTGGCCGAACTTCCGAAGGAGATATTACCAATTTCACCGAGGGTGTCGAGTTCCATCATTGATAAATAATCGTCAATCGAAAGAGGGAACACCTCATCCTCTATATCACTTGTACCTTTTAAAAGGGCATCTATCTCATCTTGTGAAAGCATTCCATCACTTACCATCTTCGTCTCCCCCTTTCAAAATATCAAGAATCTGGATAGCATGTTTTTTTCCTACTTTTCCTGGCTGCCCGCTGTATTTTGGGACCCCTCCAATGGTAATCGTCAAAGGTTCATCGATTGCCTTATTTAAATCGATGACATCGCCAACATCAAGCAGCAAAAAATCCTCGATGGTGATGTCCGTGGAACCAAGTTCGGATATAATGGGAAGATCTGCGTTTCGGATACGCTGTTCCAAAATCATGATTTCCTCCGGGATTTTTTCCTTTTGGGAATTTTCCATCCAATAATGAGCGGACAACTTTGGTATGATCGGTTCCAATACGACGTGAGGAATGCAAACATTTATCATTCCGCTCGTTTCTCCGATTTGTGTATTCAAGGATATGACCACAACTGTATCGTTGGGCGAAACCAGTTGCAGGAATTGTGGATTCACCTCGAACTCAGTCATCACCGGGTCTATGTCAACGATCGTTCCCCAAGCCTCCTGTAAATTTTCAAAAGCCTTCTCGAATAAATTCGACATGATTTTCGTTTCTATTTCCGTTAAACTATCCACCTTATTCATGCTTATGCCCCGCCCGCCCAAAACGCGATCCATCATGGAATATGCGATATTCGGGTTTACCTCAAGAATGATTCGTCCATCCAAGGGCGGTACCTCAAAAACATTCATGATGGTCATTTTCGGAATCGATCGGATAAATTCTTCGTATGGTAATTGATCTGCAGAAGCAACGGATATTTGGACATATGTTCTGAGCTGAGCAGAAAAGTATGTGGTCAGCAGCCTGGCAAAGTTCTCGTGTATCCTAGTCAAACTCCGGATTTGATCCTTTGAAAACCGAAGCGCCCTTTTAAAGTCGTATACTTTCACTCTTTTTTCTACTTCTTCTTTTTTTAAATCATCTGCATCCATTTCCCCTGTGGAAATGGCCGATAACAAAGCATCGATTTCATTTTGCGATAATATTTCCCCGGACATTAACACTCACCTCCAAAGCTTCCCCTTCTTATTTAATGAAGCAAGGATGTTCTTATTGCAGAATCGAGGAAGTTATATAAACCTTTTCAACTTTTCCTTCTTCCATTAATTCATTCATTCTAGTCTTTAAAGCTTCCTGAAGCTTTTCCTTACCTTTTTTACCGGTTAACTCTTCCGCTTTCATTTCGGATAGTTCGGTAATGATGATATTTTTCACTTGAAAATTTCTTTTTTCCAACTCTTCTTTTGCTTTTTTATTTTCCGTTTGGACCATAAATGATATTTTAATATAATCATTGCCGGCAAGATTCGTAGTAATTTCAGGAACCTCCACTGATGATTGCACAATTTCGTCAATGCTAGGTTTATCTTCGGCAGATGTGGGATCAGATAACTTTGTCACAACCACGACCGCTATGACACCAACAAGCGTTATAGCCACGAGTAAAATCAACATAATAGTCAATAGTTTTTTTTTCATGAACTTTCCTCCACATCCTTACGAAAACCGAGAACATTAACGGTACGATAAAATTGTATGATAGCTTCAACCAGTTCCTCTTCCTTCTCTAGCACAACGATTTTCTTACCATTTGTAAATGTAATCGTCGTATCTGGCAATGACTCGACTGTGTCTATGTACAATGCATTTATATGAAAGCATTTTCCATTGAGCCTTCTGACTTTGATAATGATATTTAGGAGCCAGAGCAAGAGACCTGGCTCCTCCCTCCCTTAACCTATCGTTTTAAGTTAACTAATTCCTGTAAAATTTCATCCGACGTCGTAATGATCCTGGAATTCGACTGGAAACCACGTTGAGCAACGATCATTTCAGTAAATTCTTCTGATAAATCCACATTGGACATTTCCAATGAACCTGATGCAATCACACCGCGCCCCTCACCTGCGATATTGATGTTTGCAGTACCTGAATTGATTGATTCCTGAAAAGTATTTCCACCCGTTTTCGTCAAGCCTGATGCATTGGAAAACTTGGCAACGGCCAGTTGGCCTAAGGTTGTGATAAGTCCATTGGAATAAACGCCATTTATTTCCCCTGATGCACCAATGTTAAAACTTTCCAGTTTACCTTCTTTATTACCGTCCGGATTGACAAGAGCAGTAGTGGAACCTTTAACTTGAGTGAGGTTCGAGAAATCAAAATCCAAATTAACTTTTTGAACGCTTTCATCAACTGCTGTATCCGAGTCGTCCTCATTGCCGCTTGAAATGTTTATGGTTTGACCTGCCTGGGTTTTATCTGCTGCCACGATCTGACCATTAGCATCGAAACTCACTGAAGTGAACGGCTTTGGTTTAGTGGCTGAGGTATTCCCCAAAGCAGCAGGTTCTTCATCAAAAAGCTCCCATTTATCATCACCGTTTTTTTGGAAATAGATAGTTGCCGTTTGTTCTCTTCCCTTTTCATCCACAACTTTCATTTGCTGGCTAAATACGGTACCATCAATTGCGTCAGAAGCTAGATTTCCACTTACTGATATTTTAGTAGTGGTAATGGCAGGTAAAATCGCATTGACGTTAACAGCAACGTCGCCAATCGTTTTTGATCTTTTCCCGTTTTCATCAATCTTGTATGCCTGTACTTTCAAACCATTCGCGTTTACAAGCGTACCGTTATCATCCAGATAAAAGTTACCTGCGCGTGTATATGAAAGAGAATCACCTTGCTTGACGACAAAATAGCCATCACCGGATATCCCTAAATCAAGATCGCGGCCGGTGGTTTGCAGGCTTGACTGTGTATGGATCGTATCGATTGTAGCAATCGTGGAGCCCAATCCAATTTGTTTGGAATTGGTTCCGCCTTTATTGGCTGTTGCTGCACTTGCACCAGATACCGTTTGGTTCATCGCATCACTGAAAGTCACACGGCTTTTTTTGAAACCATATGTATTGACATTGGCAACGTTATTACCGATAACATCCAATTTTGTTTGTAAGTTTTTTAATCCGCTTATTCCCGAATACATTGAACGAAGCATATAAACCTCCCCTTTCATATAACGACTGCTCCGTCATTCCGCAGTCCAGGCTTCCTTTTCCAGGTCCAGCCTATTTATCTATAATTATGGTTCCATTGATTTCGTGAAAATTTGTGATGTTGCTTCATCCCTGTCCATGACCGTGATGGCCTTGTTGCTTTCCGTGCTTACTATGAGTGCCGCATTAGCTGTAATAATGAAAAGAGCTTCGGTTACCCACACCTTTTTGGCCTCATTGGCTTTATGGGCTATTTTGTCCCAAGTTTGCAGGGCTATATCTATACTCCTTTGACTCTTCCGTAATTGAGCATGTTTACTAATGGTCTAATTTTCATTTGTGGAGACAGCAGCTTGAAAATGCTATCGAAAGCCTTTGTGGGATCATCTGCCTTTGCCTAAACTGTAATTGGGTTTGTGACATCACCTGAGCGGAATCTGCTTTGCTCCTTAAGCTTCAGCGATTTTTATCAATTGCTCTGATGATAACTTGGTTTTGTTTTCATCATCCATTTCAATTTGCAGCTTGCCATTACTCATGGATACCGAGATTACGACAGCGGAAGACTCTCCACTTTTTTCGTCCATCCAGGAAACGCGCTTGCCTATTAATTCACTTGCCTCCGTCAGGTTATTCGCCGTGGAACTTGTTTGTTTCATTGCCGAAATATTTGCGGGTTCAAGCTTTGTGCCATCTTCTAACAGAAAATAAACACCATCCCCCTTATATTGAATGGATTTAACGATGCCTTTCCCTTCTTCTATCGCAAGGTCTTCATCGCCTTCATCCAACTTGTGCCAAGTTACTTCCTTTCCTACAAAAGAGTTATAGTTCATTAAACTATTCTGTTGATTGACCCCAATTATTTCTTCCAATTGGGCTCCCATATTCATCATCTGTTCCAGAGAAGAAAAAGTGGCCATTTGGGCGATGAATTCCGTATTATCCATCGGACTTGAAGGATCTTGGTTTTGAAGCTGGGTAAGCAACAATTTCAAGAAATCATCTTTTCCCAATGCATCCCCGGCTTTTCTGTTTTCAGTTTGAGATTTTGGTAATAATAGCGATGTATCGATGGTCGTCATTTTTTCACCTACACTTCCAGATTTAACAGAGCATCGGCAAGGGATCCCATAAACTCGCTTTCCGTCTCATCATTGTTTTCTTCCTTACTCTCCTGTTGTTCATTATGTTCTTCCGCATCTTTCTGGCTGAATTTCTCAGAGTTAAAAGCATTGAAGGCCTGCGATATTTCAATTCTTTCAATTTGAATGTTTTGTCCGCTAAAGGCTTGTTTTAAACCGTGAATCTGATTCTCTAGCATATCTTTGGCCTGGGAAGTAGTAGCCAGAATCTTGGCTGACAGCATACCATCCTTTTGAATCAACTCAATTCTTAGGGACCCTAAATGTTCAGGATTCAATCTGATCACCAGTTTATTTACACCGTTAGTTCCGCTAAAGTTA
The DNA here is from genome assembly GCF_018613455.1 of Bacillus sp. ISL-78. Lineage (NCBI taxonomy): Bacteria > Bacillati > Bacillota > Bacilli > Caryophanales > Bacillaceae > Bacillus > Bacillus sp. ISL-78. The sequence continues at coordinate 134,676 of NZ_JAGGQC010000007.1, read as the reverse complement.
GCCTTACTTAAAATATTTTCAAATTGCTTAACAAACTCTTCTTGACTGATGGTTTGCCCACCTTTTGGAGCTGTCAAGACGAATTGTTCCAGCTTTGTCATGAAAAAAGGCATACCAGGCCCTTGATGTTTACCGCTATCCGTACTTTGCAAAGTCAAATCGCTGCCCACTGCCCCATCCTTATTTACTTTGTCACTCCCGGATGATTGCGAGAATGCGCTTTTCAATGTCTCTATGGAATTAGTTTGCCCTTTCTCCAACGTGTTAAATGATCGTTCAATTTCTGATTTAGACTGATTGGACACCCATTTCTCCAGCTTTCCCGTTATCCCTTCAAGCAGGCGGTTCATTTGCTTCTGGATGGCTGCTTCATCTTGTGTCATATCCTTATTCTCCGAGAGAATAGATTGAATTTTCACCATTTTCAAAAGATTCACCACACCAGATAAGGGGAGGTCTTGCCATTCTTCTTCGCTCAATGCAGTAACCTTTTTCAGGATTGTATACAGGTCCATGACATTGGCTGATAACAAACTTTGTGAATTCAGACTGAAGTCATCCACTTCTTGTTCTAAATCCAGTTCCTTGATGCTCGCTAAGAAATCCGCAAGGGCATCCTCATCATTTCCAGATTCATTTGATAGGACTTGTAAAATATGGCTGTTACCTTGTTGGTTTACTGTAGGGGCTACGGCAGCATTCTCTTCCCCTGTATCACTCAACCTTTCAAGTTTCAAAAAAACAAGCAAATCCTTTATTACAGAAATTCGTCCTTCAGTGATGACTGCCATATCCGATGGAATGGGGGGGTCTGCACCCATGGCTGATTGAAGGACGGAACCAAACCCTGAATTAGTTTGCTGATTTGCCTTAATCGGTACCTTTAGATTCAATGATGCCAAAGGAAGTATAGAATTAATGGCTGAATTCATATATTCACCTCCTCACTCTTTCTACTTAAGAACTTTGTTCCGTTAGTTTCTTCGTTAATCTTGCAGCATCCGCTGTTGTCATTTGCTCCAAAACCTTAGCTAATGTGGCTGCTTTCATACTTGAAAGAATTTCCACTGCATCTTCATCATTCATTTCTGTAATGATAGGTGCAGCTCTCTTGGGAGCCATCGTTTCATAAGTACGGATTATATCTTTGAACGCTTGTTTACTATTATTCTGACTATCCTTAAGTTGATTCATTTCTGTTTGAAGCTGCTGTTTTTCCGCTTCTGCCTTCGCAATGGCCTTATCACGTGTATCAATGATGCCCTCAAGCTTCTCTATCTCCTTTTCCTTATTATCAATCTCGGTTTCCAATTTTTCGAGCTTCATGGAAACTTTCTCATCATTATTCGCTGATTTACCATTCTCTTCATCCTTTTGATCCGATTCAATGAAGGGTATTTTCGCCGACATTTCCTTTGCCTTTTTCACTACATCCACCCCTGCAACTGTAAAAACGATCAATGCAACAGTTACCGCAAAGATTAATGGAATGAAGATGACAAGAAACCATTGAAACTTGCTTATCTTGCTTTCTTTCAATTCATTAGATTCACTTTTTTTACGCATTCCATCACCTTACGCCTTTGCTTAAGTATTGCCGGATAGATATTTCATCCATTTCTTTGTTCTCAGCTTCCTTCATGACATCGAGAAATTCAAGATAATCATTTTCTTTCATTTTATCGTACTTTTTAACCTCGATATTTCTTTCCATCAATATATCCCGTTGAGTATTCATCTTGTATCGCGCTTCAATGACTTCCTGTTGACAGAGGCTTAAGAGTTTTTCCAAATTGTCCATAAATAACTGATGATGACGAATATCCTGAACGGATAATCCATTTCGCAGCTTCTCCTGTTGAAACTCAAGCAACTCTTCTTTTTTCTTTAAAAGCTTATATAATTTTTCTGCCACTTCTTCAAATTTTTTTAAAGCAGCATTATATTTAGCCAGTGCATCGGTTTTTTCTTTTTCTTTGATGGACAGGATTTTCTCGAACTTATATTGATAAATCATCATTAATCCTCTTTCTCCATCAATTCGACAAGGGCGTTGATACTATTATCTTTAGAAGCATGTTCATTGGTTCCTTGCTTTAAAAATGAAATGATGTCCGGATAGCGTATAATTGAATGATCTATCTGTTTGGAAGAACCCTTCTTATAAGCTCCTATATTTATCAAATCTTCCGACTCCATATAGGTTGATAAACTTGCCCGCAATTTTTCTGCAGCGTTTTTATGCTTTTCCCCAACAATATTGTTCATGACACGACTAATGCTCTTTAATACATTGAGCGCTGGGAACTGTCCTTTATTGGCCAAGTTACGGTCCAGTATGAAGTGACCGTCCAAAATTCCCCTGACAGCATCAGCAATCGGTTCATTCATATCATCACCGTCGACGAGAACTGTATAAAAAGCTGTAATGGTACCCAGCTGATTTGTTCCCGTTCTTTCAAGTAACCTTGGAAGGATGGCAAAAACGGATGGCGTATACCCCTTGGTCGTCGGCGGTTCCCCGATGGCAAGCCCAATTTCCCTCTGGGCCATCGCAACCCTCGTGACCGAATCCATCATCAGCATCACATTCAATCCCTTATCACGAAAATATTCCGCGATGGCAGTTGCCGTCAAAGCACCTTTTATCCTCATCAACGCAGGCTGGTCAGATGTCGCCACTACAACGATTGATCGTGCAAGTCCTTCTGGTCCAAGATCTTTCTCAATGAATTCCCGAACTTCACGGCCCCGTTCTCCAATAAGACCGATTACATTTAAGTCCGCATCCGTATTCCTTGCCACCATTCCAAGCAACGTGCTTTTCCCGACACCGCTCCCTGCAAAGATACCAACACGTTGTCCTTTTCCAACTGTTAATAAACTATCAATCACTCGAACTCCTACATCTATCGGCTCATTAATGGGAGGTCGTTTCATCGGATTCGGCGGATCTTGATCCACGGAAATTGTCGCGAGACCTTTTGGAAGCATGGAGTCATCAATAGGATTTCCCAATGGGTCGACTACTTTGCCAATTAGCCCACTTCCCACCTTTATCTCAAGACTCCTTCCGCTCCCTTCCACGATACAACCCGGTGCAATATCACTAACTGCTGTAAACGGCATTAAAATAACCATTTCATCACGGAAGCCGACAACTTCAGCCAAGATTCGATTTTTCTTTCTTTGTATACCTGTATAGATATAACAAACATCGCCTACAGAGCTTTCAGGGCCTTGAGATTCTATCATTAACCCCACGACACGTTTGACCCGTCCGTAATGTTTGAAAGGATCAACCTCATCAATTAAGGCCAATAGGTCTCTAGTTTTCATCTCTACTCCCCTTCCAGCAATTCAGTTAGTTTCACTTTTATTTCCTGCAGCTGACTGTCGACACTGGCATCCATCCTTCCGTTTTCGGATTCAATGATACAGCTGCTTTCTTCAAGCTCATCATCCGGAAAGATATACAACTCGGTATCTTTCGGAAAGATTGCCATCAATTCATCTTTATGAGAAAGAATCGATTGATATTGGATCGGATGGATGTGCAGTTGCACTTCACTGCTATCTCTCACCTCTTTGATGGCTCTTTTAACTATCGATAAAAAAGACACTTCATCTTTTTCAAGCTGTTGCCCGATAATTTTCTCTGCCACTTTCAGGGCAAGATTCAAAATAACCGTTTCAGATGATTCAATGTGGTGCCGATAATCCTTTTTTGAAGACTCTACCACTTCATTAGCGAAGGCTATTTCCGCTGCAATCTCGTTATACCCCTTTTGAATACCATCTTCTACTCCCTGCCGATACCCTTCTTTTTGAGCTTGTTCGATAAACATTGCTTTCTCTTGATTCTCCCATTGTTCTCGTTCTTGCTGGATTTCGGCAGCAATCGCTTGGGCTTTTTGTTTAGCTTCGAGCAATAACGTTTCCGCTTCCTGTTTAGCATCATTGAGAAATTCATCAGATTGAAGATAATGAAGGTTTTTCCGCTCATCTGCAACATCATTTTGAAGAAGGTCGAAAGGGCGCAATTTTATTGCAATCTTTTTGCTTTTCTCCTGATTAGCCTGCTGGGATTTGATAATCCTAGACAATGATATCATCCCCTCCGCCGCGGGCTATCACAATATCACCAGTTTCCTCCAACTTTCGAATGACGGCAACAATTCTTGATTGTGCTTCTTCCACATCACGCAAACGTACCGGTCCCATAAATTCCATTTCTTCCTGGAACGTTTCAACCATGCGTTTTGACATGTTTCGGAAGACGATTTCCTTCACTTCATCACTAGCCACTTTAAGAGAAAGTTTAAGGTCTTCGTTATCAGATTCCCTGACTACTCGCTGAATCGCCCTGCCATCAAGGGTCACGATATCTTCAAAAACAAACATTCGTTTCTTGATTTCCTCAGCAAGCTCCGGATCTTGGATTTCAAGTGCATCCAAAATCGTTCTTTCCGTTGAGCGGTCAACACCATTCAACACATCCACAACAGCTTCAACTCCACCAGTCTGTGTATAATCCTGGGTTACGGTCGCAGAAAGTTTCCTTTCGAGTATTTGCTCCACTTCATTGATGATTTCCGGTGAAGTGCTATCCATTAATGCAATCCTTCTTGCAATATCTGCCTGCACCTCTTGCGGAAGTTCAGACAATATTTGTCCAGCCTGTGTGGGATCAAGATAAGACAGGATCAATGCAATGGTCTGCGGATGCTCGTTCTGGATGAAATTCAAGATTTGTCCAGGATCTGCCTTTCGTGCAAAGTCGAATGGACGAACCTGTAAGGATGATGTTAAACGGTTAATGATGGCGGTTGCCTGATCAGTGCCTAATGCCTTTTCTAAAACCTGTTTCGCATATCCTATCCCGCCCTGCGAGATGTAATCCTGTGCCAAAGCAATATTATGGAATTCTTCCAGGATTTCTTCTTTATCATGGGATTCCACTTTCCTCACTCCAGAGATTTCAAGGGTCAATCTCTCAATTTCCTCTTCAGTAAGATGCTTATATACGGATGCAGAAACATCCGGGCCTAAGGAAATAAGGAGGATGGCAGCTTTCTGTTTGCCAGTCAATCCGGCCTTTTTTTTTCTTTCTGTCACTTTCAAAGCCTCCTAGTCTTCCGCTATCCAGCTTCTTAATAATTTTGCAAATTCATCCGGCTTTTCTTTTGCAAGTTTCTCCAATTGTTTTCTTTTTAAGGATGCTTCCGTTTCCTTCTCTTTGTTCAAATCCGGAACTTCAAGTACGACCTCTTCCTCTTCCTCTTCAACCACGTACTCCTCTTCCATTTCAGCTTGTTTTCGGGACCGGAGAAATAAGATTAATAGAATGATAATGGCAAGTATTAGCACTCCGCCGACGATGTACGCCCATATTGGTAAAGAAGGGTTCGTTTCGTCCTTTTGCACCTTCATTTTTCCGTTAAACGGCTGAACGGAAATCGCAATTTTATTATTAAGCTCCTCGTCCGTCAGTTCTTCCCCTTCAGCTTTTTTCTCGATTGTCGTGCGTATTATCGTACCCAGGATTTGTGTAATATCATCCACACTCTGTTGAGATAAAGAATTCGGATCGTCAGCTGAAGGCGGTTCGACCATGACTTGAATACCTAAATCTTTAACTTTATATGGGCTTTCGACTATTTCTTTCTTGATTCGGTTCACTTCACTATTTATCGTTTCATCCACTTTTTCATAATCACCGGAACCATTTGTGCCTTCAGCATATTGGGTTCCCAGTGAATCTGAGGAATCTTCACTTTGCGGAACGCCTCCTGCACCTGCTGCGTCCCCGCTATATGATTCATTTATTCTTTGCGCAGAAATCTCAATCCCAGCCATATTTTCTTCATCGACCGGTTCAACTAAATTCTCTTCCCGATTTTCTTGGGTGAAATCAATGTCTGTCGTTACTGATACTACGACTTTATCTCTTCCCATTATCGTTCCCAGCATATTTTGTACCTGTCTTTGAATATCGCGTTCTATCTCTTTTTTTATTTCGTTTTGAGTAGCAAATGCGGACGCAAAAGAAGAGTTTTGTTTTTCAAGATCGAAGTACTCAAACTCTTGGTTCATAATGACGATATTATCTGTAGGGAGATTCGGAACACTTTTTGAGACAAGATGGTAAAGGGAATTGATTTGACTTTCCTCAAATTTATAACCGGGTTTCGTATTCAATACAATGGATGCTGACGCTTCCCCAGCTGAATCACTGACAAAAACCCCTTCATCAGGAAGAGTGATCATTACACTGGCATCTTCCACTCCATCAATCTTTTTTATTAAACTGGCCAATTCCGTTTGCATTGAGTCCAATTTAATGACATTAAATTCATTTTCAGTCATGCCGATACCGGCACTCTGACTAAAAAAGGAATAGTCGATGCTGCCTGATTCCGGAATTCCTTCTGCTGCCAGTTCCACTTTAAGTGAATCCAGTCTTTCTTCAGGAACTTTTATGGTCGTTCCATTTTCAGAAACTTCATTCATAATCCCTTGACTGTCTAGATTTTCTTTAATGCTCCCCGTTTCCGATGGAGTTAAGTTGGAGTATAAAGGCACCAGCGTCGTACGCGTGGTTAAAATTGAAACCGCGGTAATGATTATGATAATTAATGCCGCTGAACCAACCATCATGATTTTTTGTTTTTTACTGCGGCTCGTCCAGTAAGCAGTTATTTTGTTTTTAAAATTCACTAGTACTTCATTCATTTAAATCCCCCGGTCAGTCTATGAATTTATGATTGGGGGATTTGTTTTCCCCCTGGTCATTTTTCTCTATAATATGAGGTTAAAAAATGAATGCTATATACTCATTCTCATCATTTCCTGGTAGGCTTCCACAACCTTATTCCGAACCTCTAATGTAGCCTGCATGGTAACACTGGCTTTCTGTGAAGCTATCATCACCGAATGAAGCTCAACATCCTCTCCATTAACCAATTTGGTTGTAAGGTCATCGGATGCCACCTGTGTTTCGTTGACTTTATTCATTGATTCTTTTAATACCGACGCAAAATCCCTCTGTGCTTCGTATGGTGTATTAGTGTTGCTTTGATCTTTTTTCAGTACATGATTTGCATTGGTCACTGCCGAAAGAGAAATCCCCTCCATAACAACATCTCCTTACAAAAATTTATTTTCCGATTTCCAAAGCTTTCATCATCATTCCCTTTGATGCATTTAGAACAGTCACATTCGCTTCGTATGAACGTGTGACACTCATTAAATCAACCATTTCCCTAAGCGGGTCGACATTTGGCATTTCAACATAACCATCTTCATTGGCATCAGGATGGTCCGGATTATAATCCAGTTCAAAAGGTGTTTTATCTTCTACTATTCCAGTCACCTTCACTCCATTCCCTACTTCGCTCGTTTTTCCGGATGCTGCGTTTAAGAAACTCGAAAAACCGTTTTCCTTACTTTGCAACACAACAGATTTTCTTGTGTATGGCTTCCATGTTTTCGATTCAGCGTCATATTCCGCCCTGGTCGAATCGGCATTAGCCATATTAGCAGAGATTACATCCATCCTAACCCTTTGACTCGTCAGGCTAGATCCGGTCATGTTTATACTTTGGAAGATCCCCATCACTTACCTCCTCTAATTACATTCTGCAATGATTGAAATTTACCCGAAAGCCTGTCGGTTACTGCATTATAATAAATTTGATTGGCAGCAAGATCCGTCATTTCCTTATCAATGTCCACGCTATTTCCATTGTTGTTATATCGGACATTTTTCTGCGCCACGATGTGAGAAGCATGACTCCCCTCAGATTTGAAGGTAAAATGTCTTTCATCGGTACGATATGACTCGAGGGAAGATTCCAGCTCCGCCTTAAAGGACTTTGTTTTGTCGACATCTTTTGCTTTATAATTAGGCGTGTCCGCATTGGCTATGTTCTGTGAAATGACTTTTTGTTTTGCATTAGAATAATCAAGGGCATTTTCTAGTGATTGAAAAGTATTCGAAAATAATTCCATATCGGTCACCTCTTTCTATAATTACCAGATAATCACTTTACCAATAAATTGAACCAGCGCATTTACGTTTTAATTTTAAAGAAACATAATAACTATGTCCATAAACAATACATAGACTTTAGACCTATTATCGTCGAAATTTGTCTCAAATTGCTCGAATTTGTCTTTTTTCTTAGTATCATTATAGGGTTAATATTACGTAAACTTACAATTTAATATGATATTCTACATATTAACCAAATTTTACTTCAATTAACTTTTATATCATATCGGAAAACCTACCTATATACCTGATACTTTAGAACTAATTTTCACATTTACTTTCAAATAATTATTTTATTTTGGTTGATTCCACCCTTTAAAATAAAGGATTTAAAAGAAACCAACGAATTACTGCATTTTTTCTTTTTTGAAAAAAAACCGTTTTTTTCAAAGTGTTGAACCATTCGACAAATTTCCCTGATGAATAAAACCGTTATAAATAGTCTTTTAAGAATCAAAAAGTTTTTCTCTCGTTCATTTACACCTTTTCGACAGTATAATAATATAATTTCCCTCTACAGGATATATTTACCTATAATAGAAAACACGTCCATATGCACATTTTCCATTTCTCCCCTGCCCTTCACCGTATTTGCCTGTTTGTCCCGGATAGAACACATTCAAATATCAAAAAAAGGCAGCCCTTTTTTCAAGGACTGCCTTTCTATATGTTAATTATTTTTAAGCTTCTCTAATTCAAGAAGGAATTTATCGTTCAATACCTTGATATAAGTACCTTTCATTCCAAGAGAGCGTGATTCGATGACCCCTGCACTTTCCAGTTTCCTTAGGGCATTTACGATAACGGAACGGGTGATGCCGACACGGTCCGCAATTTTCGATGCTACAAGCAGACCTTCATTACCTTTAAGTTCCTCAAAGATGTGCTCTATCGCTTCCAATTCACTGTAAGATAACGAGGAAATCGCCATTTGAACAACAGCTTTACTACGAGCTTCCTCTTCTATCTCTTCTGATTTTTCACGAAGGATTTCCATACCGACTACAGTCGCACCATATTCAGCCAAAATTAAATCATCATCGTGAAATTTTTCTTGTAAACGGGCAAGAACCAATGTTCCTAAACGTTCTCCCCCACCCATAATCGGTACGATCGTTGTTAATCCAGTTGAGAAAAGTTCCTTGTTTTCGACTGGGAAAGCAGTATATTCGCTTTCGATATCAAGATTCGAAGAGGTTTCAGGAATATTGAACAGGTTTTTTGTGTACTCTTCAGGGAATTGTTTATCTTCCAACATTTTGTACATGCGTTCGTTTTCAATTTGCTGACTTACTGCGATGCCAAGTAATTTCCCGCGGCGGCTGACGACGAATACATTTGCTTCGATAACTTCACTTAAACTCTCAGCCATTTCCTTGAAGTTAACTGCTTTACCTGCTGCCTTTTGGAGCATTGCATTGATTTTTCTTGTTTTTGCTAATAAGTTCATTTGATTTGTTCCTCCTAAAAATACCATGGTTCACAATAACTATGAAGTTGTATTTCCGTAATTTTATGTTCATTGCTAGGCAAATCATTGCCAAAATTGTTTCTAATTAAAGGATAAACTGGCTTAAATCTTTGTTCCGGGCGATAGAACCAAGCTTACCTTCGACATATTGGGGCGTAATTGTAATCTTCTCCATCGTTATTTCCGGAGCTTCAAAAGATAAGTCTTCAAGCAACCGTTCCAAAATGGTATGAAGTCTTCTTGCACCAATATTGTCTGTGTTTTGATTTACTTCGAAGGCCACTTCTGCTATCTTACGAACAGCATCGTCAGAAAATTCAATTTCTATACCTTCAGTTTCCAATAAAGCAACATATTGTTTTAACAAGGCATTATCGGGTTCATGCAGAATCCGTACAAAGTCGTCTACAGTCAGTTTGTTCAATTCTACACGAATTGGGAATCTACCTTGTAATTCCGGGATTAGGTCGGATGGCTTAGCCATATGAAAGGCCCCTGCAGCAATGAATAGGACATGATCCGTTTTAACTGAACCATATTTAGTCACTACTGTTGAACCTTCAACAATTGGCAGGATATCCCTTTGGACACCCTCTCTTGATACATCCGCTGATGAACTTCCTGATTGCTTACTGGCAATTTTATCTATTTCATCTATGAAGATAATCCCATTTTGCTCAGCCCCGTATACTGCATCTGAAGTTACTTCATCCATATCAATCAATTTTGCCGCTTCTTCATTTGTTAAAACGGTTCTTGCTTCACTTACTTTCAATTTGCGCTTCTTGCTTTTTTTCGGCATCAAGCTTCCTAAAGCGTCCTGCATGTTCATCCCCATTTGTTCCATTCCCGAACCTTGGAGCATATCAAACATAGAAGCAGTCTGTTCTTCCACTTCGACCGTTATCATTTCACTTTCCAGCTCACCATTAGCCAGCTTTTCAGCGACGATTTTTCTTTTTTCCTGCAAACTTAAATCTTCGGAATTTTCTTCCGGGTCCTGTTCGACTTGATTGTTATTGCCTCCAAAAAAGACTTCAAGAGGATTCTTGAAATTACTCTGTTTTTTAGTCGATGGCACTAATAGCTCTATTAAACGGCGATTTGCATTTTCTTCTGCCCGTTCCTTTACGCTCGCCATCTTTTCTTCCTTCACGAGGCGGACGGAAGTCTCCACTAAATCACGGACCATGGACTCTACATCCCGGCCGACATACCCGACTTCCGTAAATTTCGTTGCTTCAACCTTTACAAAAGGAGCACCTACCAATTTAGCCATTCTCCGAGCTATTTCTGTTTTCCCAACACCTGTCGGTCCAATCATTAATATATTCTTCGGAACGACTTCGTCACGAAGTTGATCCGAGAGAAGGGAACGTCGGTAGCGATTCCGAAGAGCCACTGCCACTGCCCGTTTTGCCTCACGCTGCCCAACGATATACTGATCCAGTTTTTCAACGATTTGCCTCGGTGTTAAATTAGCTTTTTTTGACATTTGCGCTCCTCCTTACAACTCTTCCACGATTATATTTGTATTTGTAAATACACAAATTTCCGCTGCAATTTGTAAAGATGATTGAGCGATCTCCCTTGCCGATAAGTGGTCGCTGGAAAATCGCATTAATGCCCTGCCGGCAGCCAATGCATAATTCCCTCCCGATCCTATGGCGAGAATCCCGTCATCCGGTTCAATTACTTCCCCGGTGCCAGAAACGAGCAGCAAATGGTTCTTATCCATCACGATAAGCATGGCTTCAAGCTTTCTCAATACATTGTCACTTCTCCATTGTTTTGCCATTTCAACGGCAGCACGCTGAAGATTGCCATTATACTCTTCAAGTTTAGCTTCAAACATCTCAAATAAAGTGAAAGCATCTGCAACGGAACCAGCAAAACCTGCAAGAACATTACCATTAAAGATTTTTCTCACTTTCCTCGCGGTATGCTTCATCACTACTGAATTTCCTAAAGTAACCTGCCCATCACCGGACATGGCACATTCACCTTTATGATGCACTGCAAATATCGTTGTCATAAAGTGTCCCCTTTCAACATTTAAGGCCGCGGATGTGATGCATTGTAGACTTTTTTCAATTGGTCTTTTGTAACATGCGTATACACTTGCGTTGATGAAATTTTAGAATGACCAAGCAATTCCTGAACCGTGCGAATGTCCGCCCCATTATTCAATAGGTGTGTAGCAAACGAATGCCTTAGCATATGGGGATGAAGACTTCCATCTGCGGCTGACTTTTTAATCAATTCATTCAATATATAGCGAACTCCCCTAGGTGTCAAAGGGTCTCCACGAAAATTAACAAATAAATAAACATGCGCCTTGGCGTCAGACGAAGTCAATTCCATCCTGGCTGTACGTATGTATAGATCTATCGCTTCCTGTGCATATCTACCAACCGGAACGTAGCGATCCTTTTTTCCTTTTCCATGGATCAGTACCGTACCTAAGGAAAGATCGATATCCTGCAGTTTAATGTCACAACATTCACTTACGCGAATGCCTGTAGCATACAATAATTCCAGTAAGGCATTGTTCCTTATTCCTATCGGTGAATCTTTCTTTAAAGTGGAAAACAACTGATTCATTTCCTTCTCATAAAGAAAACGTGGCAGTCTTTGATCCTTTTTAGGTAAAGAAGCAAGGGAAAAAGGATTATCCTTCACATCACCTTCACGCAGTAAAAATTTATAAAGGCTCCGCAAGCAAGAAGTTTTCCTTGCTACAGTGCGCTTAGAAAGTTTCTTCTCATATAAATTCGTTAGATATAACCGGACATCAAGATATTCAACGGACGTGATATCCCCAATGCCCTGTTCGTTAAGGAACAGAAAAAATTCGTGTATATCACGTTTGTAATTTTCAATGGTGTAATGCGAACTGTTTTTTTCAATTTGTAAATATTCGATGAAGGATGATAATGCCTTGTTTTGATTAATCATGGAAACACCTCGCAAAGGCTAATAAATAGTATCATACTTTAAAACAGCAGGCAAATATTTTACAAATTTTTCACAAAGTTCTGAATTGTGTCCAAAGCGCGTTTAGCATGTGTTTCGTTCCGCTCTTTTTTGGATTTGATTCTCACTTCAAGGTCTGGAAGCAATCCAAAGTTGGCATTCATCGGCTGGAAGCTCTTACCATTCGTCGACGTTATGTACCTTGCCATGCTGCCCATCGTCGTCTCCGCAGGGAAAATGATAGGCTCCAGACCTTCGACGATCCTTGCAGCATTGATACCTGCGACAAGTCCCGATGCAGCCGATTCAACATACCCTTCAACGCCAGTCATCTGACCGGCAAAGAATAAATCATCCCGATTCTTGAATTGGTACGTTGGCTTCAAAACATTAGGTGAGTTTATGAAAGTGTTTCGATGCATGACCCCATAACGTACAATTTCCGCATTTTCCAAGCCAGGTATGAGCTGCAATACTTCTTTTTGCGGCCCCCATTTCAAATGTGTCTGAAAACCAACAATATTGTAAAGTGTTCCTGCCGCATCATCCTGACGCAATTGAACCACTGCAAAAGGACGTTTTCCCGTTTTTGGATCTTCTAGGCCAACAGGCTTCAATGGACCAAATAACATCGTTTTCTTCCCACGTGATGCCATCACTTCAATCGGCATGCAGCCTTCAAAAAAGATTTCTTTTTCGAATTCTTTAAGCGGGACTGTTTCAGCAGCAATCAATGCATCATAAAAGCGGTCAAACTCTTCTTCCGTCATCGGACAGTTCAAATAAGCTGCTTCCCCTTTATCATAACGGGATTTCAAATATACTTTATCCATATTGATGCTGTCTTTTTCAAGAATTGGTGCGGCAGCATCATAGAAGTACAAGTATTCTTCATCCATGATTTGCTTTAAGCTATCAGATAGTGACTGACTTGTAAGCGGACCGGTTGCAATGACTGTAGGACCTTCCGGAATTTCCGTCACTTCTTCATTAATGACCGTCACATTTGGATGATTTTTGACCCTTTCCGTAACAAGACCGGCAAATTCATGACGATCAACAGCTAATGCACCGCCAGCAGGAACAGCACAAGCATCCGCTGCGGACATGATGACCGAATCCAGTATACGCATTTCTTCTTTTAATACACCAACTGCATTTGTTAACGTATTTGCCCGAAGTGAATTGGAACAAACAAGTTCAGCGAATTTATCGGTATGATGGGCTGGCGTTTGTTTTACAGGGCGCATTTCGTATAGATCGACTTTAATTCCTCTTTTAGCTAACTGCCACGCCGCTTCACTTCCAGCAAGCCCAGCACCGATTACACTTACTTTTGTTTCTTTCATTTTTCGAACCTCCATGTATAGATATGATAAGACAGGATCATTTATCATTAAAACTGCTTTCCAGAAGTTTCATTTTTAACGATATCTATGTATTTATACCCGAAATACTCATTCCTGCTAACGATTATTTTAAAGATATGCCATCCTTATTTACTAAAAGGGTAACGGACGCAAATAGGAATTATATCTTTAAAAGAATGTACTTGTCCACTGAATTTTACATCACATGGCCTAAATAAAAAAGTTTCAACCTTTATCCATTTTCTTCTTGGAAGTAAATCCACATATCACCATGATATCATACTTCACTGAACATAAAGAAACCCGGCAGATGCCGAGTCCATTTATATTTAGGGTTTTTCGATAGTTCACAAGGAAAGTAAACGATTTCACGGCCTTTTCTATGCTTGGGGCATTTCTTTAAAGTCACAATCCATGCACTGGACCTGGACTCCTTTTTTGAGTTTTTTCTCAACAAGTGTCCCTTCACATTTTGGACAACTCCGCGGCAGAGGCTTATCCCAAGATATGAAGTCACATCCAGGGTAGGTATCACACCCGTAAAATATGCGGCGTTTTTTACTTTTCCTTTCAATGATATTCCCTTCTTTACATTTTGGGCATTTGACCCCGATTTCCTTGACGATTGGTTTGGTGTTACGGCAATCCGGGAAATTACTGCATGCCATGAACTTTCCATAACGTCCCATCTTAAAGACCATCCCATGTCCGCACTCCACGCAATCTTCACCTGCAGGTTCATCTTTGATTTCAATTTTCTCCATCTCGACTTCGGCTTTAGCCAAATGAATGGCAAATTCTTTATAAAATTCATCGATGACCTTAATCCATTCAATATTGCCTTCCTCAACGCTGTCGAATTCCTGTTCCATCTTGGCAGTGAACTCTGCATCGAGAATATCCGGGAAGAATTCGCGTATCAATTCGAGAACGATCTCACCAAGCTCTGTCGGGATGAACCGTTTATTATCCAAGGTAACATAGCCCCGTTTTTGGATCGTATCCAAGGTAGGCGCATATGTAGACGGACGGCCTATTCCCAGCTCCTCTAGGGTTTTAACCAGACGGGCTTCAGTATATCGGGGCGGAGGCTGTGTAAAATGCTGCTTCGGCTCGATATCTTTTGAAAAGAATTGATCACCTTTTTTCACATCCGGAAGTGCATTTTCCTTTTCTTCAACCGAGTCATCGGATCCTTCAACATATACCTTCATGAAACCCGGAAATTTAATTTTTGAACCATTTGCCCTGAAGATGACATCCCCGTTATGCAGGTCGATGCTCATCGTATCCATGACCGCCGAAGACATTTGACTGGAAACGAATCGTTCCCAAATCAATTTATAAAGACGGAATTGATCTCTGGATAAGAACTCCTTGACTACACCCGGTTCACGTAATGTGCTTGTTGGCCTGACCGCTTCATGCGCGTCCTGGGCATTAGTTTGTTTTTTCTCCTTGCGCTGCTCGACCTGAACATATTCTTTACCATAATTATTTTGAATGAACGTATGGACTTCCTCTTTGGCACTATCTGAAATACGGGTCGAATCAGTTCTCATATAAGTGATTAACCCGACTGTACCTTCCTTGCCAAGCTCGATTCCTTCATAAAGCTGCTGAGCAAGCATCATGGTTTTCTTCGCACGGAAATTCAATTTACGTGCCGCTTCCTGTTGCAGGGAGGAAGTTGTAAAAGGTGCTGCTGGATTGCGCCTTCTTTCCTTTTTAGCCACAGCTCCTATCGTAAATTCGCCGCCATTTAAAGAAGCGAGCACTTTTTTGACGTCCTCTTCGGTATTTAAATCCTTCTTCTCGCCGCCAAGGCTGAAGAAAGAACCTTCAAACTGTTCTTTCCCTTTTACAAAATCAGCCTTGATTGTCCAATACTCTTCCGGAATAAAATCTTTGATCTCCTTCTCCCGGTCAATGATCATCCGTACAGCAACCGATTGGACCCGTCCCGCGCTTAAGCCTTTTTTCACCTTTTTCCACAATAACGGGCTTATATTGTATCCGACCAGACGGTCCAAGACCCTTCTTGCCTGCTGAGCATCAACCAATTTCATATTTATTGGCCTAGGCGATTTAAATGATTCCTTGATAGCCTCTTTCGTGATCTCGTTGAATACCACGCGGCAATCTGAGTTAACGTCAACATCAAGACTGTGAGCCAAATGCCAGGCAATTGCTTCCCCTTCCCTGTCGGGGTCAGCCGCGAGATAGATTTTTTTCGCTTTTTTTGCAGCGGTTTTCAATTCTTTTAAAACCGGGCCTTTGCCGCGGATAGTTATATATTTAGGTTCATATTCATGTTCAACATCGACACCCATTTGACTTTTAGGCAAATCGCGTACATGCCCCATGGAAGCCTTTACTTTATATTTTTTTCCCAAGTAACGTTCTATTGTTTTCGCCTTTGCGGGCGATTCCACAATCACTAAGTATTCTGACATCCAATAAATCCTCCTCAAAGAGGTAATATAAATCTTCACTATTATTAATCATTCAAAAATCATTTGTCAACACCTCTTTACTTTTCAAAGCATGCTGATTCATTTATTTATAGTTTTTTTGACAAGAGGTGCCATTTGCAAAACTTATAACAGTTTTACAATATTTTCAACCTTTTTGTCTAATAATTCAACCCACCCTTCTAAAAAAGCACCGATTTTTTCAAATTCCCCGTTTGATTCTCCGTCTATCTTCTATATTATATTGTTCAAAACTCTTCCTCGATCTGCCTGGAGCTAAAAACAAGTTTGGCACCATCATAAATCAATTGATTGGTACCCAGTGATTCAGGGCTCGTAACATTACCAGGAAGCGCAAATACTTCCCTGCCGTGTTCCAAAGCAGCTTGTGCTGTAATAAGGGAACCGCTTCTTTCTTTTGCCTCCACCACGAATACGCCCTTTGATAATCCACTGATGATTCGATTCCTAAGTGGAAACATCCATGGTTCCGCCTTCACTTCCGGTGGAGTCTCAGATATAAGCAGGCCTTTATTCATGATTTCTTCAGCTAGGGTAAAATTGGATTTCGGATATATTTGCTTAAGCCCCCCGCCTAAAACCCCTATCGTATCTCCGCCTTCCCTTAATGTGATCTTATGTGACTCTGCATCGATTCCAGCCGCCACTCCGCTTATGATCACGAACTTTTTCTTTACAAGCGGTAATATAATCGTTTTTAAGGCCCCCAGCCCATACGAGGTTGGCTTGCGTGTTCCAACAACACCCAAGGTATTCTTCCTTGTTAAAAGCTTCTTATCACCTTTAAAATAAAGAACCCACGGGGGATCGAATATTTGTTTTAGCAAAAAAGGATATTCATCATCGAAGATCGTCAAACAATGGATTTGGCTATCTTCATATTTTTTTAGTTTTTCAATGGAATGGAGTGAATGTAAATCTTTGAGAAAGAGGTTAAGCTTATTTGAAGGGATAGGGAGCATTTTTGCCCATTCAACGTAATTCGTCGTGAACAGGGAAGATAATGATGGGTCTTTGGACATGATTGCTTGGATTGTTTTCCATCCTGCTCCGCGGCAATGATGGAGATGGATTAACTTTTCTTTTTTATTCAATTGGAAACGCCCCTAATCGGATATTTTTAAAGGTAGGTTGATAGTGATGTACTTGGTCTCTCCTGAGGAAATTCGAGGAAATAAAGACCGACCCAAAAAAAGGTCGGCCCAGCTTAAATCAATGCGTTTTACAAGGTTCGTAAATATCTTTTTCTTTTAAAACGGAAATCAATGTTTCTCCCATTACGGATGGAGTTTCGGCAACTTTAATTCCACATTCGTTCATGACGCGGATCTTCTCGTCAGCCGTCCCTTTTCCTCCTGAGATGATGGCACCAGCATGTCCCATGCGTTTACCGGCAGGAGCCGTACGGCCACCAATGAAACCAACAACTGGCTTAGTCATATTTTCCTTCACCCAGATTGCCGCTTCTTCTTCTGCCGTTCCGCCGATTTCCCCGATCATGATCACCGCATGTGTTTCCGGATCTTCATTGAACGCTTTTAAAACATCAATGAAATCCGTCCCGTTAACGGGATCTCCACCGATACCGACAGCCGAAGATTGTCCGATGCCTGCTTGAGATAATTGGTGAACAGCTTCATATGTTAAAGTTCCAGAACGAGAAACTACGCCTACATGGCCTTTTTTGTGGATATACCCTGGCATTATACCAATCTTACACTCTTCAGGAGTAATGACACCTGGGCAGTTCGGTCCGATCAAGCGAGTTTTTTTGCCTTCCATGTAGCGCTTCACCTTGACCATATCCAGTACAGGAATATGTTCCGTGATACAAATGGCAAGATCAAGTTCTGCGTCTACGGCTTCAAGAATTGCATCGGCAGCAAATGGTGCCGGTACATAGATAACAGATGCACTCGCACCGGTTTCAGTGACAGCTTCGGAAACTGTATTGAAAACAGGTACCCCTTCCACTTCTGTTCCACCTTTACCCGGAGTGACTCCCCCTACGATTTTCGTGCCGTATTCCAACATTTGTTTTGTATGAAATAATGCTGTTGCACCAGTGATTCCCTGAACGATCACTTTCGTATCTTTATTAATATAAACGCTCATTATGTTCCCCCCTGCCTATTATCCTACAAGTGATACTATTTTTTGTGCTCCATCTGCCATTGATTCAGCAGCCGTAATATTTAAACCTGACTCTTTTAGAATCTTTTTGCCAAGGTCCACATTCGTTCCTTCAAGACGAACAACAAGAGGGACATCCAGTCCAAGCTCTTTGGCAGCAGCCACGACGCCTGTAGCGATGATGTCACATTTCATGATTCCTCCGAAGATATTAACGAAGATGCCTTTAACATTCTGATCGGAAAGGATGATTTTGAAAGCCTCTTTTACCTTTTCCTCAGTGGCGCCGCCACCAACGTCAAGGAAGTTAGCGGGATCTCCCATATAATGTTTAATGATGTCCATCGTCGCCATAGCAAGCCCGGCACCATTAACCATGCATCCGATATTTCCGTCAAGCGATATGTAACTTAATCCATGTTTTGATGCTTCAATCTCTTTCGCATCCTCTTCATCCAAATCACGGTACTCCGCGATGTCCTTATGGCGGTAAATCGCATTATCATCGAAATTCAATTTAGCATCAAGCGCCATTACATCGCCGTCGCCCGTTACCACTAATGGGTTGATTTCTGCGATTGAGCAATCCTTATCAACGAAAGCTGTATATAGGTTAATCATCAGTTTGGAAGCTTTATTTATAAGTGAAGCCGGAATATTGATATTGAATGCAATCCTCCGTGCTTGGAAACCAGTCAGGCCGACAACCGGATCGATTACTTCTTTGAATATTTTCTCTGGTGTCTTTTCGGCCACTTCCTCAATTTCCGTACCGCCTTCTTCAGAAGCCATCAATACGACACTGTCCGTAGCACGGTCAAGGACAAGCCCGATATAATACTCTTTAGTAATGTCGCAGCCTTCTTCAATAAGTAAACGCTTAACTTCCTTGCCTTCAGGTCCCGTTTGATGGGTCACCAGTGTCTTGCCCAGAATCTCTGCTGCATATGTACGTGCTTCATCAAGATTCTTCGCTACCTTGACTCCGCCGGCTTTACCGCGGCCGCCCGCATGAATTTGAGCCTTGACGACAACAACTTCCGTACCTAACTCCTTCGCTGCTTCAACTGCTTCATCAACAGTAAAGGCAACCCGGCCATTTGGAACGGATACCCCGTATTGTCGCAATATCTCTTTCCCCTGATACTCATGGATATTCATTTCCCATCCTCCTTATCTACTAAAAAACAACCTTGAAATTTAATGCGTGTTTTCTCTATCATATTACAACAAAATTCTCCCTCGTGCATAATATTCTTTCACATAATTTTTGAAATATTATTATAATATACTTCCTTACCCTTTTATAAAATAGAAAAAACCTTCTGCGCCGTTGTGTTTTTTTCTTATTAATATCATTTATTTCGGATCTGCAATTCTAGTACAATAAGAGTCATATTTCTATCAAAAACACTTCCATGAAAGCCTTTTCAATCTATTGATCCAGAGATATTCTCATGAAAAACTACGGTTACCCTTATCTTGATTCAAAGGAAAAGCAAAAGGACAAAGCCATGGCTTTGTCCTTTAACAAATAGTTTAGTATTTTTTTAATATAATGAAAAAATGTCAGTGATTTCCCTAATATTCTACATAAACCAACAGAAACCCATTGTCGAAACCAAATGGTTAGTCTCCTACCGATTCATGTCCTTGTCAACTTTATAAATGAATGCAAATACCTCTGCAACAGCTCCATACAATTCTTCCGGAATCATTTGATTTATATCCAATTGACCTAAAAGTGCAGTAAGCGATTCGTCCCTTTGGACCGGTATATCGAATTTCATGGCCTTTTCCATAATAGATTCAGCCGTTTTCCCTTTCCCCTTGGCCAATATGACGGGCGCTTTGGATGTCTTTTGATCATACTTTAAAGCAACGGCTTCTTTTCGTTTATCATTTATCATATTCGAATATCCACTCCACTATATGAACCTGCTTCTGAAAAAGGAATCGGTTTCCCCCTAAGGTCCCGCTCTTTTTCATATACGGGATTTACAAACGAAACTCCTGATAATCTGTAATCCATTTTCCCAAGATTCTCTCTCAAGATGTCAAGATATTGACCGGCCGCCTCTTCAAGGGTTGCACCATGACCATTGATGACCGTCACTTTTATGATTCGGTTTTGAACCTGCATGTCGATGACCGTCTCTTCAAGGCGCTCCAGTTCTAAATAAAATAGGACTCGGCAGTAATCAGGGTCTATTTTGCCTTCTTTTGTCTTCCTTCCGCTCCATTGTAACGTCAGATCCGTTTGAGTAGATCCCAGATTGAGTGGAAGTGTAATGAGTAAATTCTGAATCGGCCCGTTTTCCTGTGAAAGGATCTGTTGTGCAGTAATCCGATTCAGGATTTGTTCTGCCATCTCCTTGATAGCTGCCGGAATTTGCTCATTCAGCAATTTAAGCAGCAGCGGTTTAAGTGTCTCTAAATCATTGGGGAAACCCGCCATATCATCTCCTGGAAGATTAATGAGTGCATGTTCCAGCTGGAGTCCAAGGATCTTGGTCATTTCTTTCAGTTGGTGTGCGACAGAAGGTCCATTGGTGAAATCGATTGTTTGAAAATCAGCTTCCAATACATGTGAAAGGACCAACTTCTCATTAATCCTAGCGTATTGCGCCTCAGGAGGCTTATTAAGCGACTGAAACAGCAATTCAGCCACTTTACCCTTCGACTCAGCTACTTTCTCTGTGTCCTTATTCAAGTAGCCAATAAGGTCATTCACTTCTATTTTTCCGCCTGCTGCCTTTGTAGCTATCGCTTCGGCAAAAGCATTCTGGATTAAATGAAAGGCCAGAGGGGTAAGTTTTTCTGCAGAAATGTTTTTTCTCTGCATCGAGTGGATATCATTCGGCAGTTTTGCCTTCTCATGATCATGACTATTCAATATGCGGTTAATAGCCATTTCGATTTCTTCAACTTGTGCAAATGCTCCGCCTTTAGCCTCGGAAAGCAGCTGCAATCCTTGGTTTAATTTATCAATCGCTGAATTTTTAGGAATACCGGACCTAACCTCAGCTCCATCCATTAAACTTTCAAGAAAGACGGATTCCGTCATTCCCTCTGGAACGAAACCCGTCTTTTGAAGCAGGGAAAAATGCCCCGGATTTCATTTCTGGTGTTGAATCGGAATTCAGCCAAGTGGTCAAAAGTTTTTGCAAACCGATTTGTTGAAGCTGGTGCTGTTTGGCAACATGTAAAGAGTCCAATATCTCCACTAGCTTGGAGGCAGTCCTCGTTACTGCCCCCCCATCCTGCAGCTGCTGACTGAAGCCACTGAGGAGTTTGTGGAAAGGTTCACCTTTGGACTGCGTAAATAATGCATCAAATACACCTTTTACAAAAGGCAGTTGCTGAATGAACATTGTTTTTATTACAGGCAGACCAACATCTTCAGCATCAGCAGCTTTTAACCATTGCAAAGCGGATTGAAAAGTTTCCTTGGTTATCGGAAGGCCGTTTGTCAGCAGGTATTCGGCAAGCTTGGTTGCGGCCGGTTCAGGTTTTATGCCAAGGTGAGCGATCAATTGTGCAACAGTTCCCTTTAAGCCAGAAACGTTCAAATTGGGGGAATCTAAAGCTTTTAACACGACACGCCCTTCAATTGGTTGCTGTACTTGAAACCAATACTTCACTCCTTTACGAAGCGGGATATCAAGAGTGGCAACCATTTTTTGATGGCCAACCTGTACCTCGGCCGTTTGGTTAAGAAAAACCTTATTCACCTTCCCGAAAAGGATTTGCCCGTTTTTCAAACTCGCAATTCCTTTTATTTCAATGGGTGAAGCTACGGGTTGACTGCTTGTTATGGATTGCACCACTCATCCCCCCCTTATTCCTTCGTTCGCGCAGCGATTTCCTTAACTGGTGCAAAACTTCTTCTATGCCAAGGTGTAAGCCCGTGTATGTCGAGGGCTTCTAGATGTTGGCTTGTCCCGTAACCCATGTGCTTTTCAAAACCATATTCCGGATATTTTTCACCATATTCCTTCATCATCCTATCACGAGTCACCTTGGCTATTATGGATGCCGCAGAGATGCTAATGCTTCTTGCGTCCCCCTTTATGAGCGAAAGCTGGGGAATCGGGACATCCAGTTCCATCGCATCGATCAACAAATGATCCGGAAGTTCTGAAAGATCGTTCACTGCTGCCACCATTGCCTTTTTCGTAGCTTGATATATATTGATTTCATCAATTACTTCGCTATGTACAACACCTACACCTACGGATATCGCTTCCTTTAAAATCATCTCATAAAACTGTTCCCTTTTTGACTCCGGGATCTTTTTAGAATCATTAAGCCCTGGCAAATAAAAAGAATCAGGCAAGATGACTGCACTTGTCACAACCGGTCCTGCCAGAGGTCCTCTTCCCACTTCATCGATGCCAGCAAGAATGGAAAACCCCTGTTTCCGTAATTGCCTTTCAAACTCTGTCATTTCCGTGAAAGCATCCCTTACCTGTTGTTCCTTTTCATAAGTTCTTTGCCATTTGTTTACTAAGTCGGTTACTCCCTTCCGTCCGTCCTCCCGGCATTTCTGTAGAAATAAATCTTCAGGCTCTCTTATCGTCTTTAACTTTAAGGAGATTTCCTTAATGCTCATTGCAGTTATCATCTTTTATCACCCATCATTTTAATTATCGGCAGTCTTGCTTCTATTCTACAGTTCAGACAAAAATACGGAGCGGAAAAGAGACATCAAAAAGATAAAATCTTTTCGACATCCAACTCCAGCTCCGTATTACAACACTCAAGTCAATGTTAATTTTCTTCGGGGATATCATCCTTTTCATAATCCGAAGGAACCTCGAACGTAAGCGGGCCCATCTTTTCTGAACGGATTTCACGTACGACCAACTCTGCGGTTTTGTCATAATCGATGAAGCCCCCAGATGCTAAACAGCCCCTGAACTTTCCGACAGCATCAAACAATTCGAGCGTTTCCTGTGGAATTACTCCCAGGTTATAACGGGATTTCAATCTTTCCGGATATTCTTTTTCCAAAAAACGAAGGCCGTATAATGAGACTTCGTGCAAGTTTAAAATCGTATCCTTGATCGCACCTGTCAACGCAAGCTTCAAACCTACTTCTTGATCCTCGAATTTCGGCCATAGAATCCCTGGCGTGTCGAGCAATTCCAATTCCTTACCCACTTTTATCCATTGCTGCGCTTTCGTGACTCCAGGTGTATTTCCTGTTTTGGCAATATTCTTTTTGGCAAGTCGATTGATTAAAGTCGATTTCCCCACGTTCGGAATGCCGACTATCATGGCACGGATCGCTCTCGGCTTTATTCCTCTTGATTCCATCCGCTCATACTTCTCTTTTAAAAGATTTTTGGATGCGGCTGTAATCTGGTTTAAACCGTTTCCTGCTTGTGAGTTAATGGCAATCGCCGTTTTCCCCTGCGATTTATAATGTTCCAGCCACATATTCGTTTTTGCCGGATCGGCCATATCAGCTTTATTCAAAAGGATAACCCTTGGTTTATGCTGAATGATTTCATCGATCATCGGATTTCGCGAAGATGCCGGAATCCGGGCATCCACAAGTTCAAAGATGATGTCGATCAGTTTTAATTTCTCTGTTACTTCCCGTCTTGCTTTGGCCATATGGCCAGGGAACCACTGTATTGTCAATGGAATCCACCTTCCTACTATTCCGCCAATCGAAAGTCTTCGATCGGCCAATAAACTAATTTAGTTTTTCCTAACACTTTATCGTAAGGAACGACACCTACACCAGTATGGCGGCTATCCTTGCTAAAACGGCGATTATCCCCCAAGACAAATAGGTGATCTTCAGGCACCGTTCCTTGTTCTATGACATCACTTAATGTAAAAGGTTCCGTCAAAGCCCCGCCATCAATCAATTGTTTTTTATATTCATCCAAGTATGGCTCATCATAAGCTTTTCCATTCACGTAAAGAGTATCATTTCTATATTCAACTTTTTCCCCTGGCAATCCGATGACCCGCTTTATGTAATCTTTGCCTTCCGGAGCTTCGAAAACGATAATGTCGAATCTTTTGGGTTCGCCAATCGAATAGGAGATTTTATTAACGATCATGCGGTCCGTATCCTTTAATGTCGGCATCATGGAATTGCCGTCCACAACAATAGGAGCCAGGACGAAATAACGAATCAGCGTCGCCGCTATAACTGCGATTATGACCGCCTTTGTCCATTCCCACAATTCATTTTTCTTTTTCGCCATCCTTATCCACCCTTTTTAAAGCATATCAACAATTATTTTAACATGTTGCGGACGCTATAGCGAGCAGGATTCTATATAGCTTTCACCCTATGTGCATTCATCGTTTCTTAAAGTGCAAAAAGGGAGCCTGATAAACAAGCTCCCTTTTTTTGCATGATACTGTTTGGTTATTCACCTTATGTGGATCATGGTAAACCCGCATGAAGATATTCGAAGAATTAACGACGAATTTCTTTAATACGTGCTTTTTTACCACGAAGTTCGCGTAGGTAATAAAGTTTCGCACGACGTACTTTACCGTGACGGATAACTTCTAGTTTCGCAATTTTTGGTGTGTGAACAGGGAAAGCACGTTCTACTCCAACGCCGTAAGAGATCTTACGCACTGTGAAAGTTTCACTAACTCCGCCGCCACGACGTTTGATTACAACGCCTTCAAACAACTGGATACGTTCGCGAGTTCCTTCAATAACCTTTACGTGTACACGTACTGTGTCACCAGGTCTGAATGATGGAAGATCTGAGCGAAGTTGTTCTTTTGTGATTTCGTTAATAAGATTTTGCATCGATTTCAACTCCTCCTGGACGCTCTTGCAAATACTTATTGTTTGCAGCGGAACATCGTTATAAGACTGAGCATTTTGCCCAAGTCACAAGGTATATCCTATCATACTCTAAACGTCGATGCAATAGACATCAGTCTTCTTTTTTAATCTCGGACAATAATTTTTTTTCAACTTCCGAAAGTTCATAACTATTGAGCAAATCCGGACGCCGAATCCAAGTTCTGCGCAGAGATTCCTTCATCCGCCATTCATCGATTTTTTTATGATTCCCGGATATTAGCGGATCGGGAACTTTCATCCCCCGGAAATCTGCAGGTCTAGTGTAATGGGGATGCTCTAACAAACCAGAAGAATAGGAATCAAGAATCGGGGAGTCAACATTTCCCAGAACGCCAGGCAGCAAGCGAACAACGCTGTCAATAATGACCATTGCGCCCAGTTCCCCGCCTGTAAGTACAAAGTCACCAATAGATATTTCATCCGTTACGACATGCTCCCGGATGCGCTCATCATACCCTTCATAATGCCCGCAAATGAAAATGAGATGTTCCTCTTCCGCAAACTCTTCGGCTTTTTTCTGCGTGTAACGCTCTCCCTGGGGACAAAGGAGGACCACCCTTGGGGTTAGCTCCCCTTGCCCTTTAAGTGCTTCCACAGCATCAAAGATCGGCTGTGCCTTTAATACCATTCCGGCACCGCCTCCATAAGGATAATCGTCTACCGTCGAATGCTTATTATCTGCATAATCTCGAAAGTTGGTCACCTTATAGCTCACAGCCTGCTTTTCCGCAGCCTTTTTTAAGATTGACGAACCAAATACCCCTTCGAACATTTCTGGAAAAAGCGAAAGCACATCGATTTTCATCAGTCTAAAAGTCCTTCCATCGGTGTAATGATTACCTTTTTAGCGGAAATATCCACTTCTTTAACAATTTGTTCAATATATGGGATCAGGATGTCCTTACTGCCAGCTTTCTTAATGACCCAAACATCATTGGCACCAGGCGTAAGAACCTCAACGATTTCCCCAACTTCCATTCCTTCATCCGTAAATACCGAACAGCCGATGATTTCATGGAAGTAGAACTCACCTTCGTCCAATTTACCAAGCTGTGCTTCCTTCACTTTCAGGACCCCGTTTTTAAATGCCTCGACCTGTCCGACGTTATAATAATTCTCGAACGTCAATAGATTAAAGTTTTTATGGGTGCGATGCGACCTGATGATGAGGGGCAGGGGTTTTTTCTCCGTGTCCCTAAACAGATACAGAGTATTTCCGACTTTGTATCGTTTTTCTGGAAAGTCTGTTGAAGAAATTACACGGACTTCTCCTAAAAGACCATGTGTGTTGACAATTTTACCTACATTAAACCATTTTTCCATTCTTTCACCTCTAACGAATTTCCGAGACGATTCCATCTTTTATGACAATGGTCTTCGTTGCCATGATTTCGTCCCAATCTGCCCCAATTTCCACATCAATGATACTTTGAACTTCCCGTTCCTTCAATTCACTACCTGCGGGAAGGATCTCCAACTGCTCCATTTGAAATTCAAGCAGTTTAATTTTTTCTTGCCTCTGGTTTATTTCTTTTTCAAAATGAGCACGGAGACTAGCAGGTTGGAGAGTTCTTGTTTTTTCAAGTTTTTTCAGTTCAAAGCGAAGCTGTTCACTCTCTTTTTGAAGCTGAAGGCGTTTTGACTTGTATTTCTCGAGGAGCTGATTCTTGCTGGATTCCGTTAATACTTGGTTAACGATTACATTTTGGAGAATTTTCATTCCAGCACCTCCTATTATCTATGATTTCTTATTTCCTTCAAAAAATATGTATGATGGGGTAATCTTTTTGAAATGGGGGTCATTCTCTTAAGTATAACGTAAATCGGTAAAAGATGCGTCTTAAAAAGGCGTAAAGTTTAAAGTCCGGGTCTATTCAATTAGGATCCAAGTAGAAATTTCACTTTCTTGAAGTACAAAAAAAGGAGGGGTATTAACCCTCCTTATTCGGAAATCTCCAAATGGATTTTCTTCTGCTGTGAAGATCCTGCTGCATATACCACAGTCCGAATCGCCTTAGCAACACGCCCTTGTTTACCGATTACCTTGCCCATATCCTCTTTATGAACGGAGAGGATATAAACAATCCGGTCGGATTCTTCCTTGGAGGTCACGATGACCTCTTCCGGATAATCCACAAGTGCTGAAACAATCGTTTCAATAAGTGCTTTCATCAACTACCGTCGATTACTTGCTGTTTTTTGCAACATGGAATTTTTCCATGATGCCTTGTGTAGAGAATAAGTTACGAACTGTATCAGATGGTTTAGCTCCATCTTGTAACCATTTAAGAGCAAGCTCTTCGTTGATTTCAACTTTAGCTGGTTGAGCAACCGGGTTATAAGTTCCTACCACTTCAATGTAACGTCCGTCACGTGGTGAACGAGAATCTGCAACTACAATACGATAGAAAGGAGATTTTTTAGCTCCCATACGTTTTAAGCGAATTTTTACTGCCATTTTAAATAAGCACCTCCGAATAGTTTCACACAAGATAGTATAATATCAAATGTCTTGCATGTTTGTAAAGGTTTTTTTCTTAACAGGTAAAAAAAGTGTTGAAATACATGGCTTCGACCCGTATTCGCCTCAGTTCAGACCTGAAATAAACCTTACATGAACGGGAATTTGAATCCCTTTTTCTTTCCTTTTTGCATGTTCGTGACCTGTTTCATCATCTTCTTCATTTCTTCGAATTGCTTCAGTAGACGGTTCACTTCTTGAATCGATCTGCCGCTTCCTTTTGCAATCCGCTTCTTGCGGGATGCATTCATGGTTTCCGGATGTTCCTTTTCATGCGTTGTCATTGAACGGATGATAGCTTCAACATGACCGATCTGTTTCTCATCGATCTGAAGGTTGTCCATCCCTTTCATTTTATTCGCACCGGGAATCATTTTCAGAATATCATCAAGCGGTCCCATATTCCGCACCTGACCAAGCTGATCAAGGAAATCATCAAAGGTAAAAGTGGCGGTACGCATCTTTTTCTCTAATTCTTTCGCTTTTTCTTCATCTACATTGGCCTGTGCTTTTTCGATAAGGGTCAATACATCACCCATGCCGAGGATCCTTGACGCCATCCTTTCTGGATGGAACGCTTCAAGTGCATCCAGTTTTTCACCCATACCGACGAATTTGATCGGCGTGTCGGTGACTGAACGAATTGAAAGTGCCGCACCACCACGTGTATCCCCATCAAGTTTCGTTAATACGACTCCTGTCAGGCCTAACTGTTCATTGAAGCTTTGGGCTACATTGACCGCATCCTGACCTGTCATCGCATCGACAACCAGGAAGATTTCATCAGGTTTAGTCAACTCTTTGATATCCTTCAGTTCGCCCATCAAGTTTTCATCCACATGAAGACGGCCTGCAGTATCAATCAACACATAATCATGATGTTCTTCCTTAGCTTTTTCAATTGCCTTTTTGGCAATTTCAACAGGGCTGACCTGGTCCCCAAGGGAGAAAACAGGCATGCTTAATTGTTTGCCAAGTGTTTCAAGCTGCTTAATCGCCGCCGGACGGTAAATATCAGCCGCAACGAGCAATGGCTTGCGGTTGTATTTTTTCCTAAGAAGATTGGCAAGCTTTCCTGTGGTCGTCGTTTTACCAGCACCCTGAAGACCTACCATCATAATGACAGTCGGTGGTTTCGAGGCAACGGCAATCTTGCTCTGTTCGCCGCCCATCAGCTCAGTCAATTCTTCCTTAACTACTTTAATTACCTGTTGACCGGGGGTTAAGCTTTTCAGCACTTCCTGACCTACCGAACGTTCACTGACACGTTTTACAAAATCCTTCACGACTTTAAAGTTAACATCCGCTTCAAGCAGGGCCAATCGAACTTCACGCATCATTTCTTTAACGTCCGCTTCGTTGACCTTCCCTTTTCCACGGATCTTTTGCATCGTGCTCTGCAGTCGGTCGGCCAATCCTTCAAATGCCATATTGCCGCCTCCTAATCCAACTTCTCAAGCGTTGTGATTGCGTCTAGCAGCTTCTCTTTTGAAAAGGATTCCTTTTCTATGAGTCCCTTCATATTCGCAATCCACTGGTTACGCTCTTGAAATTTTTGAAATAACAATAGCTTCGCTTCATATTCCTCAAGCATCGCTTCTGTTCTTTTTATATTATCATAGACTGCCTGCCTACTGACTTCGTATTCATCGGCAATCTCGCCAAGAGAGTAATCATCCAGATAGTAGAGGGACATGTAGCTCTGCTGCTTCTCTGTTAACAACGATTGGTAAAAGTCATACAAATAATTAATCCGCGTTGTCTTTTCAAGCATCTTAGCAAGCCTCCCTGCTGTTAAGTGAAAACCCTTTACAAGTTTATATTGTAAAGCCTTGTTTATTTGATGTCAAGTTAAACTCCTTACCACGTGTTTGCAAAGCATTATTTTTTTCATTTTCCGCTTCTTTTTTGGACCTTTCATCAATTGGTCCTCCAATTTTCATAGTAAAAAACCAGAAGAGAATGAACTCTTCCGGCTTACAATTTCCACTTAAACCTCTTCTTTATCGATGATATCAGCAAAAAGGCCATAAACATATTTCTCGGCATCGAATTCCTGTAGATCATCCATTTTTTCACCTAGCCCGACAAATTTAACGGGAATGGCCAATTCATTGCGAATCGCCAAAACGATTCCACCTTTTGCGGTGCCATCAAGCTTTGTTAAAACAATACCGGAAACATTTGTCGCTTCCTTGAATGTTTTGGCCTGGATAAGGGCATTTTGCCCAGTTGTAGCATCAAGGGCAAGCAGCACCTCGTGTGGTGCACCTGGTACTTCACGTTCAATTACACGTTTCACCTTTTCCAATTCTTTCATTAAATTGACTTTATTCTGCAAGCGACCGGCAGTATCACAGATAAGGATATCCGCTTTTCGTGCCTTGGCGGCCTGAATGGCGTCGAACATGACAGCAGCTGGGTCAGAGCCTTCACCCTGTTTGATTACACTGACACCGACACGCTCACCCCAAACCTCAAGCTGTTCAATCGCACCGGCACGGAAGGTATCCCCTGCAGCCAATACGACAGATTTCCCTTCTGTTTTGAATTTGTGGGCGAGTTTACCAATGGTCGTCGTTTTACCTACCCCATTAACCCCTACAAATAAAATGACCGTCAAACCTTCTTCTTGTATATTCAGGCTTGAAGTCGCTTCATCATCACCTTGGTAGATTTCAACAAGTTTTTCGGAAATAACGGACTGCACTTCCCTCGTATCAGAGATATTGCGAAGCTTGACTTCCATTTTTAATTGATCAATCAATTCCATAACAGTATCAAAGCCTACATCAGCCTGTATCAAGATTTCTTCAAGTTCTTCAAAGAAGTCCTCATCCACTTTCCGATAACGGGCAACAAGTTCATTAACCCTTCCAGTAAAGGAATTCCTCGTCTTTGTCAAACCTTGTTTGAATTTTTCCCCAATGGATACTTCTGCTTCAACTGATTTTTCTTTTTCTTCCTGAATCGTAAATTTCTCTTTTAACTTTTTGAAAAAACTCATTGTCCCACTTCCTCTAATTCATGAATTTAAACTTCCATAAAGTTTTCTGATTCTTCCATCCGGACAGAAACAAGTTTGGAGACACCTGACTCCTGCATCGTAATGCCATATAGGACATCTGCCTCTTCCATCGTGCCCTTGCGGTGAGTAATCACGATGAACTGCGTTTCCCTGCTGAACTTTCTTAAAAATTGGCTGAACCGGACGACATTCGCCTCATCTAGCGCTGCCTCGACTTCGTCAAGGATACAGAAAGGAACAGGACGCACTTTTAGAATCGAGAATAAAAGGGCTATGGCTGTCAATGCCCGTTCTCCGCCGGATAAGAGGCTCAAATTTTGCAGTTTTTTTCCGGGAGGCTGCGCAATGATATCCACCCCTGTATTTAGCAAATCATCAGGATTCGTCAGTTTCAGCTCAGCCCTGCCTCCGCCAAATAAAGCTTTGAAGACTTGTTCGAATTCTTTACGGATCGAATAGAAAGTATCCGCAAAGCGCCGTTTCATTTCATCATCCATTTCATCGATGACTTGGAATAATGTATCTTTCGCCTGTTGAAGGTCTTCCTTTTGAATAAGAAGGAATTCATAGCGTTCAGCTACACGTGCATATTCATCAATTGCACCTAAATTCACCGTACCCAGTTCCTCGATAGCAAGCTTGATGAGCTTCACCCTTTTTTGAGCTTCGTCGGCAGGCATCATCAATGGATACCGTTCTTTAGCACCTTCAAAGGAAAGGGTATATTCTTCTCGCAAGTGGTCGAGGCGATTTTCCAGTTCGACATCCAGACGAGTTAATTTCACTTCTTCATCCTTTATCACTTCGACAATGCCTCTATAAAGTCGATTTTCTTCTTTCAAGGACAGTTCGAGCGTTTCAACTTCCATTAGAAGCTCGTTTTTTTCCTGTTTTTTTATGGTGATTCCTTCAATTGCCCCATTTTTATCGAGCAATTTCTGCTGAGCCATATCTTCCAGGGACTCTTCCCCGCTTGAACTGTCTGTCATTTCATTGGTAAGGAGCCCTAAATCATCTTTGTTTTCCGCAAGCCTGCTTGATTCCTTAGAAAGATCCGATTCAATGCGTTCCATCTTCTCTTTTTGGTTTTGCAGCTGGCCACGCTTGGAAGCCAGCATTACCTTCAGTTCATTCGTTTCTTCAGCAAGGCTCTCTTTTGAAGATTGTTGTGATTGCTTTTGTTCGGTCATTTCGGAAATCAACCGGTCCAGACCTTCAATTTCCGATTTACATGATTCCAAAAGTTCTTCAAGCTCTTCAAGTCTTGCCTTTTTTTGCTGTTGTTCTTCTAAATATGAATTTTTATCCAAATCATAAAGATGCAGCCGTTCATTCACATTTCTTTCCTGGAGCTCCACTTCACGGAGTTCCCCTTTAAGGGTTTGTTCTTGTAACCGAAGTCTCTCTCCCGTTTTTCTGGTTTGTTCAAGCGTTTGCTCTTGAACACCGACATCCACTTTGAGCTGTTTGACTTGCTTTTCAAGCTGATTCGTTTTCACTTCCATTGCAGCAAGTTTTTGTTGAAGCTCCTCCAATTCAGTTTTCCTTGAAAGCAGGGAGGTCGTTTTTTGCTTTAAGGCTCCACCAGTCATTGAACCACCTGGATTGACGATATCCCCTTCAAGTGTTACGAAACGGAAACGGTGCTGCATCATTTTCGCCAGGTCATTTGCCCCTTTTAAATCCGTGGTGATAATCACTGTTCCTAATAGGTTTTCAGCAATCGCTGCATGCCTATCATCATATTGGATCAATGAGGAACCAGTCCCTACAAAAGCTGAATGGCTCTTCAGCATCGATAATTGGTTAGCTGATATCTCTCTTGCCTTAATGACTGATAAAGGCAAGAAAGTCGCACGCCCGTACCTATTTTTCTTCAAGAAGGAAATGGCTTCCCGTGCATGCTCTTCGCGTTCCACGACAACATGCTGCATCGCTCCGCCCAAAGCCGTTTCAATGGCCGTTTCATACTCCTTAGGAACCTTTATCAATTCCGCAACTGCCCCTTCAATGCCTCGAAGGGTTTCTTTCGCTTTCAAAACCTCTTTTACACCCTGAAAGAAGCCTGCATAATCATCTTCCATTTCTTCAAGCAGTTCCTTACGCGATTTAGCCTGTTGAAGGAATTGATAGGCCTTATAAAGGGTGGTTTCTTGTTTTTGATACGTATCTTTTGCCGCATTCAATTTATTCTGCTGATTTCGGAAATAAGTGACATGCTCTTCAAGCTGCTTGGTCATATTGTCCATCAGCTGTGAATATTCCATTTTTTTAGCAGTGATATCCATTCTTTCAGTTAAGAACTTTTCATTTTCCATATCAAGTTTTGCATTTTTATGTTCCTGTTGCGCAAGCTGCTGAAGCAGGTATTGTTTTTCGTTTTTGGCCGTGGCCTGCTTGTTCAACCACTCGATATAGTCACTCTTTTTCGCTTCGATCACCGCTTCTATATCACTATTGAAAAGGCCGAGGCTTTTTTGTTTTTCATGTAAGGTTTCAGAAATCCCTTTCACTTCCAAGTTCAGTGCATGCAGGATTTCCGTTTCTCTTTCCTTTTGCAAAGTCAACCGCTCGACAGCAGCCTCACCTTCCACAATCGCTTTTTCCAGCTGTGACTTGTTTTGGGCGGCATTTTTTTTCCGTTCTTTCAAAACTTCTTTACGGCCTTCAAGCTTTTCAAGTTCTTCGCTGGCATTAAGGAGAATCTCCTGCAGGCCATTGATCGATGTCTCAAGCGTCGCTAGACTATCCCTTAGCTTTTTGAGATGCGCTTCCCTGTCCTGAAGCTGTCCTGCCATTTGCTGTTCCATTTCATTATGTTTTTCCAGTTCCTGTGATAGTTTTTCCCATTTTTCATAAAGCTCTTCAATTTCATAAACGGTTAAAGCCACTTCTATTTGCTCTAGTTCGTCTTTCTTCGCCAAAAATTCCTTGGCGAGGGAAGACTGAATTTTTAACGGCTCCACCTGCCCCTCCAATTCATGGAGGATATCATGGACACGGTTTAAATTATCCTGTGTTTCCGTCAGCTTCGATTCCGCTTTTCGTTTTCTCGTTTTATACTTCAGGACACCGGCCGCTTCTTCAAAAATCACTCGTCTTTCTTCAGCCTTACTGCTAAGGATTTCTTCTACTTTCCCTTGGCTGATGATGGAAAACGCTTCTCTCCCAAGACCGGAATCCATGAAAAGGTCTATGATGTCTTTCAGACGGCAACCTTGATTATTAATGAAAAATTCACTTTCTCCCGATCGATATACACGTCTTGTCACACTGACTTCATGAAAGTCGATCGGCAGGGAATTGGTCTCGTTATCAAGGGTCAATGATACTTCCGCAAAATTCAACGCTTTCCTCGTGTCACTTCCCGAAAAGATGATATCTTCCATTTTTGCTCCACGCAGTGATTTCGCAGACTGCTCTCCAAGGACCCACCGGACTGCGTCGGTCACATTACTTTTACCGCTTCCGTTTGGTCCAACCACTGCCGTGACACCAGGTACAAAATCTATCGAAATTTTCTCTGCGAAAGATTTAAATCCTACAACGTCCAAACGTTTGAGGAACATGACCTTTCCCCCTCTACTGTTCAACTATCTTGTTGATTTTTTTCTTTTAAAACGATCAATGCATGCTCGGCTGCATGCTGCTCCGCTTCTTTTTTGGACTTTCCTATTCCAGAGCCAAGTTCTTCCCCATTCAATGAGACCGTCGAAACAAACTCCCGATTATGGGCCGGTCCTTTTTCCTGCAAGATCTTATATTGCAGGACACCGATGGCATCGCGCTGGATCAGCTCCTGAAGCTGGCTCTTATAATCCATCACATGAGAAAAAGCACCCTCGTCTATCTTCGGAAACACGACATTCGTCAAAAACTGCACAACTGGCTCTAATCCTTGATCAAGGTACAAAGCACCGATATAGGCTTCGAATACATCCGCAAGCATGGCAGGGCGTTCCCTTCCACCTGTCATTTCTTCCCCTTTTCCGAGTAATACATATTCCCCGTAAGAAAGGCTATTGGCAAAAGCAACAAGTGAAGGCTCACACACAATGGCTGCCCTTAGTTTGGTAAGTTCACCTTCGCTCATCATCGGATATTTTTGATATAAGTATTTAGAGATGGTCAGTTCAAGTACAGCGTCCCCCAAGAATTCAAGCCTTTCATTATCTTCATAAGGCTTACGGCGATGCTCATTCACATAAGATGAATGTGTAAAAGCTTGTTTCAATAAATTTTCATCTTTAAAATGAAAACCCAGATTTTCCTGCAACTGTTTGAATTTATTTTCCTTGATTGATGGTTTACGATTATTTCCGTTCCTACGCATCACACAAAACCCTCCACGGTTCAAAAAGCATATTTTTCCAATATATAAAAAGAAACCTGGCAGGAATTCCTGTCAAGCTTTCCTATGTACCATCATACATGATTATCCGCTTAAAGAAAACTAAAGGCAAAAGACACTGCATGCAGGCGGAGCATACCCGTGAACATGCTCATTCCGTTATTTGCCTTTGAATTAAACTTCTTTAGGCAATAAGAGAAAGCCCCGTTAAAAAACGGAGCTTTTAGTCAAATGACAATTCATTACATAGTGCTTTGTATGTAATTCACAGCATCACCTACTGTGGCGATTTTTTCAGCGTCATCGTCCGAAATTTCCATATCAAACTCGTCCTCGAATTCCATGACTAGTTCAACTACATCAAGGGAATCGGCACCAAGATCTTCTTTGAAAGAAGCTTCAAGTTTTACCTCTGATTCTTCTACGTTCAAACGATCTACAACGATTTTAGTTACTCTTTCTAATACATCTGCCAATGTGTTCACCTCCCCTCAAGACATTATAAATTAATTTCGAAAAAAATCAAGAAAACTTACATGACC
The DNA here is from genome assembly GCF_018613455.1 of Bacillus sp. ISL-78. Classification (NCBI taxonomy): domain Bacteria; kingdom Bacillati; phylum Bacillota; class Bacilli; order Caryophanales; family Bacillaceae; genus Bacillus; species Bacillus sp. ISL-78. The sequence continues at coordinate 98,877 of NZ_JAGGQC010000007.1, read as the reverse complement.
ATGCCGCCATCTACATGAAGAGTTTGCCCAGTCATATATTTGCTTGCATCGGAAGCAAGGAAAGACGCCACTGCAGCAATATCTTTAGGGTCACCGAAACGTGCAAGCGGAATTTGGTCCAGCATGGCTTTTTGGACGTCCTCAGGCAATTCACCGGTCATATCCGTTGAGATGAAACCTGGGGCAATCGCATTGACCGTAATGCCTCTTGATGCAAGTTCCTTTGCCGTCGTTTTAGTCAAACCGATGACACCTGCTTTAGCCGCTACATAATTAGCCTGCCCTGCATTTCCGCTGACGCCGACGATCGATGCCATATTGATGATCCTGCCGCTGCGCTGCTTCATCATTTGCCTTGTAACAGCTTTGGTGCATAGGAACACGCCTTTAAGATTCGTATTGATAACAGAATCCCATTCATCTTCTTTCATGCGCATCAATAGGTTATCACGTGTGATGCCGGCATTATTAACCAGGATATCCACTCTTTCAAATTGTTCGACGACCTCTTTGATCATGCTTGTCACCGATTCACTATTTGCAACATCGCATTGGATGGCGAATGCTTTCCGGCCCAATGCCTTGATTTCATCAACCACTTCATTCGCTTTAGCCTCACTGCCGGAATAGTTAATGGCAACGTCTGCTCCCTGACGGGCAAGTTCCAATGCAACTTCCCTACCAATACCTCGTGATGCTCCCGTTACAAGCGCTTTTTTACCTTCGAGGATCATGCTTGTACCCCCTTCAATGTTTCAATTGTTTTAGTTAGAGTGTCTATATCGGATACCGAATGAATTTGAACGGAACGATCAATTTTCTTTATCAATCCGCCCAACACTTTCCCTGGGCCAACCTCGATGAACGTATCCACGCCCAATTCAAGTAGACTTTTTACACTGTCCTCCCAAAGAACCGGTGAATACAGCTGTTCGATTAATTTTTCTTTTATTTCGGCAGGTGCTGTAATGGGCTTAGCCGTTACGTTTGAAATGACAGGAATTTCTGCCTGTTTGAAGCTTACTTCATCAAGGACACCCTGTAACTTTTCTGCTGCCGGTTTCATTAATTCAGAATGGAACGGTCCACTCACTTCAAGAGGAAGAGCCCGTTTAGCCCCATTTTCCTTGGCTTTTGCACTTGCAAGTTTAACCCCTTCGGAGGTGCCTGAAATGACGATTTGCCCTGGACAATTAATATTGGCCAATTGAACGGATTCACCTGTGGCCGTAATTTCAGAAGTGACTTCAGATAGCGCTTCACGGTCCATTCCCAAAATCGCAGCCATTGAGCCTTGACCATTCGGTACTGCAGCTTCCATGAATTCACCGCGTTTACGCACTGTATATACGGCATCTTCGAAAGAAATTGCACCAGATGCCACTAATGCCGTATATTCACCTAAACTGTGCCCGGCAGTATAATCGGGTTTGATTCCCGCTTCTTCCAACTCCTTGACAAAAGCATAACTCGTAGTCAATAAGGCTGGCTGTGCATTATAAGTCACCGTTAATTCTTGTTGTGTGCCATTAAAGATCAATTCCGTAAGCGGAAAATCAAGTTTTTCATCTGCTGATCGAAAAATTTGCTGAGCACGCTCTTTTTCCTGAAATAAGCCATGCCCCATTCCTATTGATTGTGATCCTTGTCCTGGAAAGACAAAAGCAATTTTACCCATCTGTTACTCCCCTGCCTTTATGATTTATTATTGTTTTTCTATTGTCTCCGCAATTGTCGATATGACGTCATTTCCAACCATATCGCGAGTCTGGCGTATAGCATTATAGACCGCATTCGCATCTGAAGAACCATGCGCCTTAATGACAGGGGCCTTCAAACCGAAGAGGCCAGCACCGCCATACTCCGAGTAATCCATTTTATTTTTTATGACTTTTAGTTCTGGCTTTACCATTGCTGCAGCCAACTTACTTTTGAGGTTGCTCATCAAGGCAGCTTTCACCATTTTGAATACGCCCATAGCAGTACCTTCAAGCGTCTTTAACACCATATTTCCCGTAAAGCCGTCCGTCACGACAACGTCCGCCGGCCCGTTTAGGAGGTCCCTTGCCTCTACGTTACCTATAAAGGATATCTCCGATGATTGCTGAAGTAGTGTAAAGGCATGCTTAGTCAGTTCGTTCCCTTTTTTTTCTTCTGTTCCGATATTAAGTAATCCGACACGGGGCTTTTCGATTCCCCGCACTTTTTGGGCATAAACAGACCCCATTATGGCGAATTGAAGGAGATGCTCCGGTTTCGCATCGGAGTTCGCGCCTACATCCAGTAATACAAAACCCTTGCCATCGATCGTCGGAAGGGTGGGAGCCAATGCCGGACGTTCAATGCCTTCTATCCTTCCGACCACAAACAAACCTGCAGCCATTAGCGCCCCCGTATTGCCTGAAGAAATGCATGCGTCCGCTTCTCCGTCAGCCACTTGCTGTGCAGCCAATACCATCGAAGCGCTTTTCTTGCGGCGAACCGCACGAACAGGTTCATCGGTACTTAATATTTTTTCATCAGTATGTATAACCCTAATTCGGCCATGCTTCACTAAGTATCGGTTAATCTCGGATTCATTGCCTATCAAGGTAATTTCCACATCGTGAAAAGCCTCGACAGCTTTCATCGCTCCCAAAACCTGTGCCTTGGGAGCATTATCGCCACCCATTGCATCTATCGTTATCTTCATTTTTTTCATCCTTTACTAGCAAGTTAAGAGCGATACATTTCGAACTCGCCTTTAAAAACCAGTTCATTACCCACGTAGCTTCTAACCTCCACCACGGAACGATCGTTGGTGTGGTCCACGTTTTTAACCCTAGCTTTAGCTACCACTCTTTCATTTTCCTTTACAGACCGAGTGAATAAAATGGATGCTTTCGCAGTTAATGCCAATTCATCATTTATGACTGCCACAGCCAATGAGTTTGCTTGGGCAAAAAGGTGATGTCCCCTTGCGATTCCATTCCGCTTAAAGACATGCTCTTTATTTATATCCAAAATCGAAATTGCATTATCATCTAAATTAAGATCAATTACTTCCCCGATGATTTCATCCAAAGGCAATGCCCTGATTTCGTCACTGAATTTTTTCTCGGCCACGCTTTTAATCCGTTCACGCAGTTCCGGTATCGATAATTCAAGACGGTCAAGCCTAATGGTCTGGACGCTCACCGAATATTTTTCAGCCAGCTCCTCATCCGTTACAAAAGGATTCTGTTTAATCGTTTCGATTAATAATTGCTGGCGTTCCTTCTTATTTCTTCGCATTTGAAGGTCACCATCCGTAGTATTATGACTAGGTACTAATAGTAGTATATATATTTTAAAAACAGATTGCAAGATATTGCGTAAAATCTCACAATCTGCTATTGGTTTTTTATTCAGTTCAGTCCAGCTTTTCTCCCGTAAATACTCCCGTTCCCTCTAAATAGTCCCGCAAAGGTGCATACTCCGGGGAATGCCAAAAGCTTTGGGAGGCAATCAATTTTGCCGCATCCATCCTTGCCACTTCAAGGGTCCTGTAATCATGGACCATGTCGGCTACCTTGAATTCTGGAAGACCGCTTTGTTTTTTACCGAAGAAGTCCCCGGGTCCGCGGAGTTCCAAATCCTTTTCGGAAAGGGCAAAACCATCGTTTGTCTCAGTCATGATTTTCATCCGCTCTTTGCCGACTTCCGTTTTCGGATCAGCCAGCAGGATGCAAAAGGACTGATCGCTCCCCCGTCCAACTCTTCCACGTAGCTGGTGCAACTGCGAAAGTCCAAAGCGCTCCGCATCATAAATGACCATTACCGTTGCATTTGGAACATTCACCCCAACCTCGACGACCGTCGTGGAAACAAGGATTTGCGCTTCATTGGCACTGAACTGCTGCATCACTTCTTCCTTTTCATCCGCGGGCAGACGTCCATGCATAAGACCCACTTTGTACCTGTTCGCAAAGTATTGTGTCAGCATTGCATGAACATCAAGAACATTCTGTAAAGAATCGAGTTTCTCCGACTCCTCAATCAATGGACAGATGACGTAAGCCTGTCTCCCTTTTTTTAGTTCCTTTTCGACAAAGGATAAGATCCGATCAAGCATTTGGTGTTTCGCCCAATAGGTCTCTATCGCTTTACGCCCGGCAGGCATTTCATCAATCGTCGAGACGTCCATTTCCCCAAACACTGTAATTGCGAGAGTTCGCGGAATTGGTGTAGCCGTCATGAAAAGTACATCTGGATTGGTACCTTTTTCACGAAGGATACGGCGCTGCTCCACTCCGAAACGATGTTGTTCATCCGTTATGACAAGACCTAAATTCCGGAAATTCACTTCATCTTGAATCAATGCATGAGTTCCTATCAAAAGATCCAGCTCCCCGGATTCCAACATTTGCAATAGTTCCTTGCGCTTTTTGCCTTTTACCGAACTTGTCAACAATGCGACCTTTACTCCACTCGGTTCCAACATGGCTTTCAGCGATTGTGTATGCTGCTCAGCCAAGATTTCCGTCGGGACCATAAGTGCACCTTGGAAACCTGCTGTAATCGTAGCCTTCAGGCATATGGCGGCAACCACCGTTTTCCCAGACCCGACATCCCCTTGAAGCAGACGATTCATCCTGTAGGGAGATTTCATGTCATTCATTATTTCCTCGACGACCCTATTCTGAGCGTTCGTCAAAGGAAAAGGTAGGGTTTCAACAAAGGCTTCCAGCCGCTCCATGTCAAACTCCTGGCCTATTCCTTTTGACTGCTCCCGCTGCACTTTACGAAGTGCCTGCATTTTAAGTTGAAACAATAAAAATTCTTCATACACAAAACGGCGTCGGGCCTTCTTCACGTCATTGGCCGATTGAGGGAAATGCATGGTACGAAGAGCATCATTACGCGGCATCAGTTTGTATGCCGCCAATAATTGCGGGGGCAGATTTTCTTCTATCATTGTGCCATATTCAGAAAATGCATTGGAGATAAAGCGGCGGAGCCCTTTGACGGTAATGCTGCCCTTCACTGAGTACACCGGTTCGAACTCTTTCTCACGGCTCCGATCACCAACATGGCATTCCGAGCCTGTAATGGTTTGACGATGACGATCCCACTTCCCCGTTACCGTTACGGTTTCGCCTATCGCAAGCTTCGGCTTCAGATAAGGCTGGTTAAAAAAAATGACATTTATTAAATATCTCCCAGTCAAAACTTTAATCGTGAGCCTGGATTTTTTCTTTCCGAAGTACCCTAACGTGGGTACCGTATGAACTTTGCCTTCTACAGTAACCCGTTCATCATGCTCGACCGTTTCTAAATCCCTCAACCGGTAATCTTCATAGCGATATGGAAGGTGCTCAAGGAGATCCGCGACGGTATGGATCTCCATTTCCCCCAAAGCTACAGCCGTTTCGGCCCCAATGCCTTTTACTGCGGTAATGGGTTCACGTAAAGTCGAGTTCACTTCTTATTTAGCGGTAAGCCAAAGATTTTCGCTTCCAACTCCCGTCCAGTCGGTGTAGCCGCTAAACCTCCTTGTGCAGTTTCCCTAAGAGCAGATGGCATCGTTTGCCCGATTTTATACATCGCATCAATTACTTCATCACACGGTATGCGGCTTGTGATACCCGCTAAAGCCATATCTGCTGCAACCATGGCATTGGCTGCACCCATGGCATTACGCTTCACACAAGGCACCTCCACAAGCCCAGCAACAGGATCACACACAAGACCAAGCATGTTCTTTAATGTGATTGCCATCGCTTCTGCACTTTGTGCCGGTGTCCCTCCTGCCATTTCAACGATGGCTGCCGCTGCCATACCCGAAGCAGAACCGACCTCAGCCTGACAGCCCCCTGCGGCTCCAGAGATCGAAGCATTATTCGCTACAACAAAACCAAACGCCCCTGCTGTAAATAGGAACTCAATTTTCTGTTCCCGATTCGGTTTTAATTTATTTTGCAAAGCGAAAAGGGTACCAGGCACAACACCAGCAGATCCGGCAGTCGGTGTCGCACAAATCGTTCCCATGGCTGCGTTCACTTCGTTTGTTGCCACGGCTTTGCTTACCGCATCCAACAGCAGTTCACCGGATAAGGAGTTTCCCGATTTAATGTAATTCTGAAGAAGGACTGCATCCCCTCCCGTCAGGCCGGAAACGGACCGTACACCTTGAAGTCCCTTTTCAACTGCCTGTTCCATTACATCCAGGTTGACCCCCATCTGGCGTATGATTTCTTCACGGCTTTTTCCCGTTACTTCCATTTCCTGCTCTATCATCAGCGTTGAAATTTTTTTCTGCTTTGATTCAGCTAATTCTACTAATTCCGCTACATTTCGAAACATGATCTCTTCTCCTTCCTAAGTGGAAACGATTGCTCTATCAATCCACAATCCTTGCTACTTGAGTGATATTGGGGAGTGCTGTAATTTCAGCTATGACGTGATCCTCCAGGTTTTGGTCCACTTCAATCGTCATCAAGGCCATCTGCCCTTTCTCTTTTCGGGAGACTTCCATTTGGCCAATATTGATCTGATGCTTGGCCAATATGTTTGAAACATTGGCAATGGCACCAAATCGATCATCATGAACGACAAGTATGGCAGGGTTGTGCCCGGACAGCCTCAATTTAAATCCGTTCAATTCGACAATTTCGATCTTTCCCCCTCCTATCGATATTCCGACAAGTTCCAGCTCACCATCATCATCACCAACTGTTATTTTTGCTGTATTGGGATGTTCCGGTACTGCCTCTTCTTCTCGAAATGTAATTTTCATTTTCTTTTTGCGTGCTATTTCCAGCGATTCTTTGATTCTCTCATCAAATGTATCAAAATCAAGCAAGCCTCCTACAATGGCTACATCCGTTCCATGGCCTTTATAGGTTTTGGCAAACGATCCGTAAAAAGAAATATGGGCCCATTTTGGTTCCCGGTCGAATAAATTCCTGGCAACCCTACCGATCCTCGCAGCTCCTGCTGTATGGGAACTAGATGGGCCGATCATAACAGGACCAATTATATCGAATACACTTCTAAATTTCATGATTAGCTCCTCCTTCTTTTCACTTGGAGTCAGTTTAATAATAAAGCCTGATATATTGTAATTACAATTATGCTGTCCGTAATCCTTCTTTTCATAAAAAATAAAACTGCATAGCCTAATGACATATGCAGTTTATTGCCTTTTATTTTTTTCGGGATCCTCCAAACATTATGACGGATAGGTTTCCCTTATTTTCATGTTCTCTACTTATTCAATTGAAAAAATGAAAGAATATAAAGGTTGTTTCCCATTATGGACTTCAACTTCAACATCTTCGAAATTCTCATTACAAAACGCAACAAGACTTTCGACATCTTCAGCAGTGGCATCTTCACCATATAAAATGGTAAGGATTTCTGAATCTTCGTCAATCATATCGGAGAGAAGATCTTTTGCCGCTTGAGTCATGTCTTTATCCTTCACCTTGATGGTGCCTTCAGCAATTCCCATGAAGTCCCCGGTCTCGATTGCAAGGCCGTCAATGTTGGTATCCCGGACAGCATAAGTAATCTGGCCCGTTTTCACATGCGAAAGGGCTTCGATCATCGCTTTTTTATTCTCTTCGGCATCAAGTGAAGGGTTGAAAGCCAACAATGCAGCCATTCCCTGTGGTACCGTTTTCGTTGGAATGACAGTCACGTGATCCCCAAGTACATCTGCAGCCTGATTGGCGGCCATGATGATATTTTTATTGTTAGGCAAGATGATCACATGATCTGCATATGCCCCTTCGACAGCTTTAACGATATCTTCCGTACTAGGATTCATCGTTTGCCCGCCTTCGATGACGGACTTAGCGCCGATGCTTTTGAATAATTCGCTGATGCCAGCGCCCATCGCCACTGACACTACAGCGTACTTCTCTTTGGTGGGCGGTTTAGTTTGAAGCGGTGTATTCGTCTCACCTACAATCGCAGTATGCTGTTCACGCATATTATCGATTTTCATTTTTATTAAACTACCATATTGCTGTCCATAATTCAGGCAGGTGCCAGGCTGTTCAGAGTGAATATGTACTTTGACGACTTCATCATCTGAGATGACTAGTAAAGAATCTCCGTATTCACTTAAATCATTTCTGAATTTTTCTTCATCAAATGATTGATTGGCAAGTTTTTCACTTTCCAATCGGACCATGAATTCCGTACAGTAGCCAAACACGATATCTTCCGTGTTCATATGTCCTTGTACATTCATGTGATGTTCGGCACTGATCATGTCATCCATGCTTGGACCATTAGCGGATCGGACTGGAAGGGCTTCACCTTTCAGCTCAGCAAGGAAACCTTCATATACGAACACCAACCCTTGCCCCCCGCTATCAACGACACCCACTTCTTTTAAGACTGGAAGAAGATCAGGTGTGCGTTTTAATGAAGCATTGGCCTCCGTAACGATTTCTTCCATTACCTGAATTAGGTCTATATGCTTTGCTGCTGATGAAACCGCTTGCTTGGCTGCATCTTTTGCAACCGTTAAAATGGTTCCTTCAACAGGTTTCATAACGGCTTTATAAGCTGTCTGAACCCCTGCTTCAAAAGCTTGGGCAAATTCTTCACTATTGATTTCCGATTTATGTTCAATCGCTTTAGCAAAACCGCGGAACAGTTGCGAAAGGATAACTCCCGAATTGCCGCGTGCGCCCATAAGCAATCCTCTTGAAAGCGACGCACCCACTTTTCCGATGTGTTCCTGGACGTTATTTTGCACTTCCTTCGCTCCCGAAGTCATCGATAAATTCATATTCGTTCCTGTATCTCCATCCGGAACAGGGAAAACATTCAACGCATCAACCATTTGGGCATTAGCCGCTAAATGGTTGGCACCTTGAATGATCATTTCTGCAAAACGCTTTCCGTTCAAACTTGTAATTGACACAAAACTTTCCTCCTATACTTAAGGGTTCGTCACACGAACTCCCTGTACAAAAATGTTAACGGAATCAACAGCTAATCCTACAGTTTTGTCCAGAGTGTACTTTACCTTTGATTGCACATTATGTGCAACTTCCGAGATTTTCGTTCCATAACTTACGATAATATACATATCGATATGAACTTCTTCCTCTTCTTGACGGACAATTACACCCTTAGTAAAGTTTTCTTTTCTTAAAATTTCGGCAATGCCGTCTTTAAATTGTTTTTTGGAAGACATTCCTATAATTCCGTAGCAATCCACGGCTGCGCCTCCTGCTACAGTAGCGATAACATCATTAGAGATATCAATTTGTCCATACTTCGTTTGTAATTCGATAGACATTTTCTTTTCCCTCCCAAAAATCAAATCAACTAAAGACATTTTACTATAATGTCTATGGTTTTAAAAGTAAATGTCTTACGGTACTCTATATAATTCAATTTCGAAGTATGTATGTCAAGGTTTTTTTCTTGAAAGTAATTAACTGAAGTATTGCATTCTAGCGGTAGGTATGATAAATTATTAAAGTATTTTACAAAGACTTAAGACGACTGCGAAAAACTTAAGCTTGTTGTAGTTAGGAGGGAATTTGACATGGCACGTAAATGTGTAATCACTGGAAGAAGAACTCGTTCTGGTAACAGCCGCTCTCACGCAATGAACGCTAGCAAGCGTACATGGGGCGCTAACCTTCAAAAAGTACGTATTTTAGTTGACGGTAAACCTAAACGTGTATACGTTTCTGCAAGAGCTCTTAAATCGGGCAAAGTAGAACGCGTATAATGTTACGGCATCCTCTTAGGATGCCTTTTTACTTGTAATGGCCGGTATTTAATGGGGATGGTCTCAAATCCTTGACCGGGTCCAGTCTGAATCAAGAAGGAGGCCTTCACCCATTAATGGATGGCCGCCCTATTTTCCTAAAAAATAACACCTCCCTTAATTTGAGAGGTGTCATGGAGATAAGTATCAGCCTTTTTTAAACGCTCCGAGCATAGCCCTTACCAAACTGCCCAGAACTTTTGGCAATTTAATCGTATAAAATTTCATCATGCCCCTCCTCTTTGCATCCCACAATTAAAGATGAAGTGGAATTTTTCTATTACAACATAAGCTTTTAAGCGGATATAGGATGATCGTAATTATATCCGAATCTGCTCTAAGCATGAATTTTAATCACTGCTTCTTATCACCATTAATATGCCTTTCTCAAATGAAACATTCCCAGATTCGGAAATTAGTTCATTGCTGATGCAAAGCGTCGAACCCATTTCCAAGCTTGCATCGTCCAGCGGATATTTGAAACCCGAAAGAGTAATGCCGGTGACTTCAGCGTTTACTGGGAGCAAGGACAAGTATTTCTTATCATTCAAAGCAGTGACCTTATATGAACCTGCTGTCTTTACTGTGATTATATTTTGCCGATCGACTATGTATATATCCATATCGCCATGATGAGGGAGGACACTTTCTTTTTGGAGCAGCTGGATATTCCCGAGAAAATGGTCCATTCTTCCCCCTGTTGCGCCCAGAATGTGAATTTCTCTTGGCTTTTGCCCCATTGCCCAATTAAATGCGATTTCTAAATCCGTTTCATCCTTTTCCGAGGAATAAAGATTGATTTTTTCCAGCATTTGCTCAATCTTTTCGTATTCACCTTCCGAAACCGAATCAAAATCCCCAAAACCGTAATTAGGCTCGATACCTTTTTCAAGCAGAGACCATACTCCCCTGTCAACCCCGACCCACAGATCTGTCTTCTCCTTATACCATGTCAAATCCGGCCAAAAACATTCCGGACCTCCAGCCATTATACTGATAATCATCGAAATCATCCTTTTCCATATAAAAATTATCCAAGGTGCCTTAGTTTAATTGATAAAAAAAGCCGATCACCATCATATGAATATGATAGTGTCGGCTTATATCACTTTCCCCGAATCTTTTGAATCGCTACGTGTCGATCTTCCTGATTATATATTGCCGAACCGGCCACCAGGATTGTCGCCCCTTGTTCAATACATAGTTTAGCCGTTTCTTCATTTACTCCACCATCAATCTCTATCTCGAGATTTTGATTATACTTTCCTGCCATCGCCTTCACTTCGGCAATTTTCGGAAGAACGGATTTAATGAACTTTTGCCCCCCAAAACCCGGATTAACCGTCATCAACAATACCATGTCAATATCTTCGATTATAGGTTGTATCAAGGAAGCCGGAGTGGCTGGATTAAGCACCACGCCTGCCTTTACACCAAAAGATTTGATCAATTGAACCGTTCGATGCAAATGTGTGCATGCCTCTACATGTACAGTTATATAATCGGCTCCCGCTTTCGCAAAGGACTCGATATAACGATCAGGTTGTTCGATCATTAAATGAACATCAAGCGGAAGCTTCGTTACTGGGCGGATAGCGTCAACAATTAGTGAGCCTATCGTTATATTCGGCACGAAATGCCCATCCATGACATCCACATGGATCAAATCCGCTCCGCCCCTTTCCACATCAAGAATTTCTTCTCCCAATTTTGCAAAGTCAGCTGATAAAATGGATGGTGCGATTTTAACCATTTTAATACCTCGGCTTTCTATCTCTTATTTCTTCTAAGAATTGCATATAATGCTCGTATCGATAACGGGGAATTTCCCCGGAATCAACCGCTTCCTTCACTGCACATTTCGGTTCTTTATCGTGGAGACAGGCCCTGAATTTACAGTCTTCCCCATGCTTATGCATTTCCGGGAAGCAATAGGATAGCCGTTCAGCTTCCATTTCCATGAATTCTAGTGAACTGAACCCTGGAGTATCCGCGACAAGTCCAGAGCCAATATGGATCAATTCAACGTGCCGGGTCGTATGCTTCCCGCGTCCCAGGTGTGAAGAAATATCATCCGTCTTTAAAGCCAATTCCGGATTGATCGCATTCAGCAAAGACGATTTCCCAACACCGGACTGACCCGCAAATACACTGGTCTTTCCTTCTAAATACGGCACTAGTTCTTCAATCCCTCCGGCGGTAACGGAAGATGTCTCCAGTACAGTATAGCCAAGTTTCTGATAGTCCTTGATATACTGGGACAATTTCTTTTGGTTTTCAGCTGTAACCAAGTCCAGTTTCGTCACGACGATAATCGGTTCGATTTCGTTATCTTCGATCAATACGAGAAATCGATCAAGCAAGGCTGGACTGAAATCAGGTTCCACTGCCGAAAAGACAAGAATTGCCTGGTCTACATTCGAGATTTGCGGACGTATCAATTCATTCTTTCGCGGTTTTATTTCGGTTACGGTCCCGTCCGTTTTATTTTCCGCTTCAAAAACAACATAATCACCAACGAGCGGGGTTACCTTATTCTTCCTGAACAGGCCCCTTCCACGGCATTGATAGACCTCTTCACCATCAAGGACATAATAAAATCCACTTAATGCTTTGATAATTTTTCCTTCGGGCATAACCACACTCCTAATTATTAAATTTATTCTGGATATGAGACGGATTCGTCAATGATGACCTGATTGTCCCGCATGACTTTATATCCTGCTTTCTTATCCGGGGAAACCATTAATTCGATCGTTCTCTTCGCTTCTGCCAATATATAGAATGTTTCTTGAGGCTCCGTCATGCTGTTGTCGATATCCTCGATGAAGATTTGGATTTTTTGTGATTTGCCTGGCTCAACCGGATCATACTCGATTGTTACTTCTTCCGTTACACTCTTGGGCGGAATCTCTTCTTTCCCTTTTGAAATGACCACTTTCACAGTACTGCCTTTTTCCACCTTCGTAGCAGGTTCCGGTGACTGGGAAATGACAAGCCCCTCCGCTACGGAATCATCATAGATTTCTTCTTCGACATCGATCTTTATTCCACTTTCACTGGAATAATCATCAAGGCCAGCTTTATTGAACCCCGTTAAGTTCTTCAAGCTCAACAGATCTTCCCCTTTACTGACCGTCAGCTCAAGCTCCGTTTCGGATGGTACGACCTCAGTGGCACCCGAAGGAGATTGATCTATGATCGTGCCGGGAGCACTGTCATCATATTTTTCAGTCACGCTTATGTTTTTGAATCCCATTTTTTCAAGCAAGGATTTAACATCAGAGTAATCTCGACCTTCATAGCTGGACAATGAAATCGTCTCTTTACCAACGCTTTGATAAATATCGATCACTGCACCTTCCTTGACCGTCTTACCTTCCTTAGGATTGGTTTTGATCACAAGACCAGCTTCAACCTCTTCATCTTCAATCTCAATCGTATCTCCAATTTCCAAATCCAGTTCAAGCAATTCAGTAATGGCGTCATCCAATTCTTCCCCTTTAAGGTCAGGGATCGTCACTTCCTTCGAGACAAGGAGGGGAGGTAAAACTGTGACAGATAAAACAGCAAGCAGTGCGAGAACTAAAAAGGTGGTCACCAAGATCGCTGGCATGTTCTTTCGTTTTTTACCTTTGTATTCCGACTTGTTTTTTTGTTTTTTCTGTTTCTTTTGTTTCTTCTGTTTCTTTTTTGAATTACTCTCTGCTACTGATTCACTTTCCTCATCGTCCGCATAAACTAACGTATTTTTTTCAGGACCCCTTATGATTGTCTCATCGATGCTTGAAAGCTGGTCATCCGTTATGACGGGGATGGCTTTTGTTGCATCATGATCTTCGGGAATCGCAAAAGGAAGTTCATTTGAACGCTCCGGATTAAGCGACGTCCGTATATCATCCTCCATCGAGTCCACGCTCTCATAGCGGTAATATGAATCTTTGGCTGTCGCTTTCAAGATAATATTTTCCACACTCTGGGGTATTTCAGAGTTCCAGCGTTTTGGCGAAGGAGTTTCCGATTGTAAATGTTTAAGAGCTATCGACACGGCTGATTCACCCGAAAAAGGCAATCTCCCCGTCAATAATTCAAACATGACGATGCCAAGTGAATAAATGTCCGATTTCTTGTTGGCCATACCGCCTCTAGCCTGTTCCGGAGATAAATAATGAACCGAACCCAAGACTGCGTTGGTCTGCGTTATGTTTGTTGCACTTAGGGCCAATGCAATGCCAAAGTCCGTAATCTTGACGGTTCCTTCCTTATCAATCAAAATGTTCTGTGGCTTGATGTCACGATGGATGATCCCATTATGATGGGCATGGGAAATCGCTGCCGTGATTTGCCTCATGATATCCAAGGCTTCATCAACTGGAATTGGATAATATTTTTGTATGTATTGCTTAAGTGTAAAACCATCAACGTATTCCATTACAATATAATAGATGGAATCTTCTTCACCAACATCATAAATACTTACGATATTCGGATGGGCCAAACTGGTTGCCGATTGGGCTTCCCGATTGAAGCGCTTGATGAACTCTTCGTCATTATTAAAATCCATGCGAAGGATTTTCAAGGCAACATCCCTATCTAAGATCATATCCCTTGCAAGGTAAACATTAGCCATACCGCCGCCGCCGACCATCTGGATCAGTTTATAACGGCCGTTGATCCTTCTGCCAATCAACATTCAATTCACCTGCTTTCACTTTCTTCAGTAAATTGAACAAGCACAAGGGTGATATTATCTTCCCCACCGTAGTGATTGGCCTTATCTATTAATGAATTCGCCTTTTCTTCAAGTGACTGTTCATTGGTTACCGTTTCTTCCAGTTCCAGTTCACTCACTTTATTCGTCAATCCGTCCGAACAAAGCAATAGTAAATCATTTTCTTCGAAGATGACCGTCATAATGTCCATTTCCACTTGCGTTTCTGTCCCCAAGGCTCGTAATAAAACATTTTTCCGTGGATGGTTTTCGGCATCTTCTTTCGAAATCTGACCGGATCGGACCAATTCGTTAACGAGTGAATGATCTTCCGTGACCTGCTTAAACCCACTCTCATTATACAAATAACATCGGCTGTCCCCGATGTTGGCAATGGTAGCAAACTTGTCGGTGCAAATGGCTGCAACAATGGTGGTACCCATGCCCTTACATTCCGTATTCGCCTCTGCATGTTCAAAAAGCAACTGATTGACCGTGAAGATTTGCTGCTTAAGCCAATCTTCGGCATCATTTGCCGTTTCGATTGCGGTGGATACTTCCCAGCCCTTTTTCAGAAGGTCTATCGTCATTGCACTGGCTACATCCCCGGCACGGTGGCCGCCCATGCCATCTGCAACGATGGCAAGGCGAACGCCTTCCGAGTTCTTAAAGATTCCGCCATTATCTTCATTATGCTGGCGGACTTTTCCACGGTCTGTCTTAAATATTGCCCTCATAGGGTCACCTCGTCTCTTCTTTGCGCTCCTTCGCCCGAAGCTGGCCGCAGGCTGCGTCAATATCACTGCCTTGTTCCCTTCGGATCGTTACATTAATGCCGCGCTTCTTCAATGTTTTTTCAAACTCAAAAATCTGATCCCGAGGTGTTCGTACATAGTTGCGTTCCGGTACATAGTTAACCGGTATTAAGTTCACATGGCATTTTATCCCTTTTATTAAAGCCGCTAATTCTTCAGCGTGCTCCACTGAATCATTTTCGCCACCGAATAGACCATATTCAAAACTTACACGGCGGCCTGTTTTTTCTGTATAGTATTTGATGGCCTCAATCAGGTCTGGAAGTTTGTAGGCCTTATTGATCGGCATCAATTTACTTCTCAATTCCGTATTCGGTGCATGAAGGGAAACAGCAAAGTTTATTTGCATGCTTTCTTCGGCAAACTTGTAGATTTTAGGAATGATTCCACTTGTGGAAACGGTAATATGACGCGCACCGATGTTCAAGCCCTTTTCATGGTTTATATTCTTCAAGAATGACATCATATTATCGTAGTTATCAAACGGTTCACCGATTCCCATGATAACGACGGAACTAACACGCTCTTCCGACTCGTCAAGTGCTTGCTGAACTTTAACGACCTGGGCAACAATTTCCCCTGATTCAAGATTCCGCTTTAAACCGCCTAGTGTCGAAGCACAGAATGTACAGCCAATTCTGCATCCTACCTGCGTTGTCACGCAAATGGAGTTTCCGTATTCATGACGCATCAGCACCGTTTCAATCGAATAGCCATCTTGGAGTTCAAATAAGAACTTCATCGTTCCGTCATTGGACGTTTGCTGAATCAAAGTCTTCAATGTTGTGAAGGTGAATTGCGACTCCAACTTATCCCGTAATGATTTCGAAAGGTTGGACATATCTTCAAAACTGGAGACACGCTTTTTATAAAGCCAGTCATAAACTTGCTCGGCCCGGAATGCCTTCTCTCCATTTTGAAGAAGCCATTCTTTAATTTGGTGAAGCTCCAATGAGTAGATCGATGGTTTTTCTGGTGTTGTGTCTTTTCTTACTCTAGATGATTTAGTGATTTCTGCCATTACAGCACCTTCTTTCTAAAACTCGCAATAAAGAATCCGTCACTGCTAAAATATTGCGGAAAAACTTGCAGCGTATGACCCTCGATGTATGGCTGAACGCTTTCAGGCATTCTTGTGGACAAGGTTGCATCGCTTTCAAAATCCGGATGGCTTTCCAAAAATGCTGCAGCGACTTTGTCATTTTCTTCTATATCCACCGTACAGGTACTATATACTAACCGTCCGCCTTGCTTAACAAGCGGGGCAGCCGACTCCAATAATTGTTGTTGTATACTTGAGAGTTTCATTATATCATCTTTTGTTTTAGTATACTTTACATCAGGCTTCCGGCGCATGACTCCCAATCCGGAACATGGTGCATCGATCAGGACCCTGTCAAACCCTTCTTTATTAAAGTGCTCTTGCACTTTTCTGCTATCAAGGGCCATTGTCTTAATATTGTTTCTGAGTTTTAGGCGTTCCGCCTGCTCTTTAATGAGCTTGACCTTATGCTCATGAAGGTCGAGCGCATATACTTGTCCTGTGGTCAAGCCTTCTGCGATATGGGTCGTTTTCCCTCCGGGTGCAGCACAGCAATCGAGTACAGCATCATTTTCATTCGCACCCAATGCATGGGCAACTAGCATTGAACTCTCGTCCTGGATCGATAGATACCCCATTTTATAGCTTTCTGAATGAGCAAGATTCCCTTTATAGCTGACGATTGCTTCGGGAACGACTTCACTCGATTCAACATCAAATCCTTCTTCCGTTAATATGCTGATCAGTTCACGGCGTGAGATCTTCTTTAAATTAACACGTCCTGTCTGTAATGGCGCAGTTAAGTTGATTTCACACATTTCCTTGGTTTTTTCATAACCAAATTGCTCTACCCAACGCTGGACCAGCCAAATAGGATGACTCACTTCTATGGAAAGCCGTTCCAGATCATCTTTAATTTCCTCTAAAGAAGGAACACCATTTCTTTGAATATTACGAAGCACACCATTGACCATCGAAGAGGTGCCCTTGTGTCCGCGCTTTTTGGAAATTTCTACAGCCTCGAAAATGATTGCATGATCAGGCACTTTATCTAAATAGACCATTTGGTAAACGGAAAGTCTAAGTAAATTGATGACCCAGCTTTGCGTTTTTTTAGGTTGTTTTATAAACGGGTTCAAAAAATAATCCAAAGTCATTTTCCGCTGGATGGTACCGTAGCTTATCTCTGTAAGCAAACCGCTGTCCACGACGGATAACTGGTGCTTTTTAATCAAGTTGTTCAATAATAGGTTACTGTAGGATTGGTTTTTCTCTACAGATTCCAAAATATCGAGAGCAATTTCACGTACTCCCTTTTTAGTTTGCTTCATTCTGTTCTCCTAACTTCATGCCGGCTTTAACGAACGATCCGGCTCCGCGTAAGTAATCTTTCGCCGGCATTTTTTTCTTTCCAGAAGGCTGCAGTTCTGTTACTAGTATGGCCGTCTCATTGCCTGTCGAAACGATGAAACCATCATTTTGTACCTCAACGACCGTGCCCGGCAAGGCCTGCTTGCCAGCTTCTAATTTCTTTACTTGCCATATTTTCATAATGGAACCGTCTAAGGTTGTATAAGCAACAGGCCAAGGATTCAGGCCGCGTACATGGTTATAGATGTCTTCCCCTGTTTTCGACCAGTCGATTTTTTCCTCCGACCGTTTGATGTTAGGCGCAAAAGATGCTTTAGCATCATCTTGCTTGATTGCCTGTAACTCTTCATTTATTAGTTTTGGAAGTGTCTCCGCAAGTAAATCCGACCCTATCTTGCTTAATTTATCATGCAGTGTACCAACATTGTCTTCTTCCTCTATAGTAACTTCAGCCTGAGTCAATATATCACCGGCATCCAATTTTTCTGCCATATACATGATGGTTATCCCTGTCTTTTCTTTCCCCTGTAAAATGGAATAATGAATTGGCGCCCCTCCACGCAGTTCAGGAAGCAGGGAGGCATGTACATTAATACATCCGTACTTAGGGGCATCCAACAATTCATTCGGAAGAATTTGTCCGAATGCCGCCGTCACCACTAAATCAGCATTCAATGCAATGATTTTTTCAAGTTCTTCTTTTTCCCGGATTTTTTCAGGCTGATAAACGGGTATCCCATGCTTTTCGGCTTCGACTTTAACTGGCGGCGGCGTTAGCACCTTTTTGCGGCCCACTGGACGATCGGGCTGGGTGACAACAGCGATCACATCATACCCTTCATCAATGATTCTTTTCAATACCGGCACCGAAAAGTCCGGTGTACCCATAAAAATTATTTTTGTCATTCTTCTCCATACCTTTCTAACTCTTCTTCCGAAATATACCGGGAAACCTTACTTGTAAATAAGACTCCATGCAGATGATCGATTTCGTGTAGAAGGGCCCTTGCAAGGAAATCCTCCGCTTCTATCTCGAAATAAGATCCTTTTCGGTCTTGTGCCCGTACTTTTACACGGTAAGGACGAACTACTTCGCCATATAAACTCGGGAAGCTCAAGCATCCTTCAACACCTGTCTGTTCTCCTTCCAATTCCAGCACTTCCGGATTAATCAGTTCGATTGCACCTGATCCTTCCTCTATTTCAACGACGGCCACTTGCTTTTTCACACCAACTTGAGGTGCTGCAAGTCCAACGCCATCCGCCTCCACCATCGTTTCATACATGTTATTTAACAGCTTTGCCAACTTTTTATCAAAACTTGTTACTTTATCACATTTTTGTTGTAAAATTTTTTCAGGAAACAAAACAATCGGTAAAATAGCCAAAATTAAAGGTACCCTCCTAGATATGAAAAACAACACTTCATTATATAAAAACGCAAGCTGTAACAGCTCGCGGTAATCATCCATCTCTTAAATAATTACATCATGATCTGTGGATTTAAATCTATTGAAATCTGCAGATGATTCTGAGCGGTTTCTTTTTGGTAATGCTCTAAAAGTGTGCGTAAATGCTGATTCAGGTCCGGCTCTCGTTTGTATTTTATCAGACATTGATAGCGATATCTATTGTTGATTCGACTAATGGGCGAAGCAACCGGACCTAGTACGACAGAATCCCGATTCAATCGCGAGCCTAAATAATTGGTGATTTTCTCAGTAACACTCACCGTCTTCATTAAATCTTCATGTGAAACGGTTATAAGGACAACATAATAATATGGAGGGTAATGACTTTGCCTCCTTAGATACATCTCCCGTTCATAAAAAGCATCATAATCCTGCAGGGCAGAAAGCTCGATGCTATAGTGCTCAGGCGTATAGGTTTGGATGACCACTTCTCCCGGAAGCTGATGCCGTCCCGCCCTTCCGCTGACCTGCGTCAGCAGCTGAAATGTCTTTTCCGAAGAACGGAAGTCAGGCAGATGCAGCATCGTATCGGCTGAAAGGACTCCAACAAGAGTGATATTAGGAAAATCAAGGCCCTTGGCTATCATTTGGGTGCCTAGCAATATATCCGCCTTTCCTTCACCAAAGGCATTCAGCAATCGCTCATGGGAGCCCTTCTTACTCGTCGTGTCAACATCCATTCGTATGACCCTTGCTTCAGGCAGGATTTTTGCAAGCTCTTCTTCAACCTTTTGAGTGCCTGTTCCAAAGAACCTTATATGTTCACTTTCACATTCAGGGCAAACGGAAGGCATTCCCTCTTCAAACCCACAATAATGGCATTTCATTATATCATTAAAGCGATGATATGTAAGTGAAATGTCACAATTAGGGCAGTTGATGACCAAACCGCAGCTTCGACACATCACAAAGGAAGAATGCCCTCTTTTATTTAGCATCAGGACAGTTTGCTCTCCCTTCTCAAGCCGGTCTTTCAGCTTGGTAAAGAGCAGCTCCGAAAACATGGAACGATTTCCCGTTCTTAGTTCTTCCCTCATATCTACAATATCCACTGCTGGCAAAGCACTTTTATTCATCCTCTGGCTAAGTGTCAATAATTTATAGACATTTTTCTTGGCTCGCGCAAAAGATTCAAGTGTAGGTGTGGCGCTGCCAAGAATAACCGGACAACCATATGATTTTGCTCTTTCAATGGCAACATCCCTAGCGTGGTACCTTGGCGTTTCTTCTTGCTTATAACTTGATTCATGCTCTTCGTCAATGATGACCAGCCCCAGGTTTTCAAAAGGAGCAAACACGGCAGAACGCGCCCCGACCACCACTTTTACTTCTTTACGGTGAATTTTCCGCCATTCATCATATTTTTCACCTACGGATAAACCGCTATGCATGACAGCTACCTGCTCCCCAAATCGTTCCTTAAACCTCTTCACCGTCTGTGGCGTCAAGGAGATTTCAGGTACAAGCATGATGGCTTCCTTCCCTTTTTCAATAACAGAGGCAATTGCCTGTAGATACACTTCCGTCTTCCCGCTGCCGGTTACACCATATAAAAGGAAGACATCATGTTCATCATGCTGTATTTTCTCTTGGATCGGCTTCAATGCAGCGGTTTGTTCAGCTGTCAGTGTAAAGGGAATGGATTTTTCGAACACACGGTTTTCATAAGGATCACGGTATATTTCTTGATCCATTTCAGCCAAGGCCCCTTTTGACACTAGGGATTTGACGGTGCCGCCTGATGTGTTCATCAATTCAAGCAATTCCTTTAACGGGATGGGTTCTTGATGTTCAATAAAGTATTGAAGGAGTTCCTGTTGTTTTTTTGCATGGCTGGATATGGTTGATGCCATTTCTTTCAGTTCCATAGGGGAAAGCAAAGATTTAATCACTCGGACCGTCTTCTTGTTAAGTCGGTTTTTCACATTATATTCGAGCTCAAGATTGCCATTTTGCATTTCCCTTTGTACCAGGGAGGCATTCTCCCCTTCAATCACATCTTTCCAGGATAGTGAATCATTTTTTCCGAAAAGGTTTTGAATGGAGGGAGGGAGCTGGTCCTTTTTATCTTCAACGACTTTAATAACTTTTTCATACTTTGCTTTCATCGCTGCCGGAAGCATGGCCTGTAGCGCTGAAATTTTAAAACACATCGCCTCCTTGGTCAACCAGTCACCGAGCTGAAGCAATTCATCATTGAGGATGGGCTCCAAATCCATTGGTTCCTTTATAAAGCGTAATTTCGCAAAGTCGCTTTTAGCTTTTAAGCCTGTGACGAACCCCTGCACCATTCTTGGACCGAATGGGACGATGACTCTCATTCCGGGTTTGATGACTTGGTTCCACTTTTCAGGGATGCGATAGTCGAATTCTCGATCCGTTTGTTTAGCAGGTACATCCACGATGACGGATGCTATATCCATAAGACATCATTCCTTTTGCTTGCGAGATACTTCTGCCAGGATGCTTTTAGCTATATCCGCTTTACTCATTTTTGGAAGTTCGGTCGCACTTCCATCTTTAGCGTAAATGGTCACGATGTTCGTATCCGTTCCAAACCCTGCCCCTGCGACGGTAACATTATTGGCAACGATCATATCTGCATTCTTTTTGACTAATTTTCCTCTTGCGTATTCCTCAACGTTGTTCGTTTCAGCCGCAAAGCCCACCAAAATCTGATGCGTTTTATTTTCACCGAGTTCCATTAGGATATCCTTTGTCCGTTCAAATTCAATCACATTTTCCCCTGGCTGCTTTTTCATCTTTCGAGTATGATAGACCTTCGGTTTATAATCCGCCACTGCAGCCGTCATGATTACGACATCACTGGTAGCGAACTGATCGAATACCGCATCATACATATCTGCTGCTGATTCCACTGGTATTACTCTGACCTTGGGAGGTGGCGTCAAGTTCACTGGACCGGTAATCAATGTCACCTCAGCGCCCATTTCAATTGCCGCTTCGGCTAGGGCATAGCCCATTTTGCCGCTGGAATGATTCGTCACAAAACGCACCGGATCAATCGCTTCACGTGTCGGTCCTGCCGTTATTAAATATTTCTTTCCTTTAAGAGGCTGTTGCTGTAATTTGCGTTCATTGAAATATCTATTAAGATGTTCTACGATTGTTTCCGGTTCCTCCAATCGCCCTTTCCCTACATATCCGCAGGCCAAATACCCTTCACCCGGTTCAATGAATTGATATCCAAACGACCGAAGTGTCTCCATATTTTTCTGAACCGCTGGATGTACGTACATGTGCACGTTCATTGCCGGCGCAACCCAAACAGGTGCTTCCGTTGCCAATAGGGTGGTCGTGATCATATCATCCGCGATTCCATTGGCTACTTTGCCAATGACATTGGCTGTAGCTGGAGCCAACAGGATGATATCAGCCCAATCAGCCAAGTCGATGTGGGCAATGACTGAAGAATCCTTCTCATCAAAAGTATCTGTGTACACATCATTTCTCGAAAGTGCTTGAAAGGTGAGCGGGGTCACGAACTTACGTGCCGATTCACTCATGATCACTTTAACATGCGCACCTTCCTGAGTTAATTTACTTGTCAGGGCAGCAGCCTTATATACAGCAATCCCGCCGGTGACACAAAGAAGTACTTTTTTATCGATAAGCATGCAAATTTCCCCTAACTATACATTCTATTCGTTCTAATTATGACGGAAAACCGAAGAAATTTCATTTGAAATGCGCAATAACCTATGGATTTCCCCAAACATTACTTTTTAAAAAAAACAAAACAAACAGGCCTGACACCTTGGCCGCAGGAAGGAAGCACTTTCCAAATGTAACGCTCCTGTTTGCTTTAGGGTGTCAGGCCCGATAGGTCAAGCTCTGTGTTCTCTTAGTTTTCCTCGTAAGAATTATCGTAAGTCAATTTACCGGAATGAATTTCTTCAAGGGCACGACCTACCGATTTATGGGAAACCGGTTTTATAAGGCAATTATCTTTAATTTGCATTTCCCTGGCGCGTTTAGCTGCCACCGATACAAGTGAGTATTTAGAATCGATTTTAAGTAATAAAGAATCAATTGATGGATATAACATGATTTATTCCGCCTCCAACATTTTTTTATATAAAACTGCAACTCTTTCCCGACGGCAATGCTCGGCAATTACAATTGCATTAATTCTAGCACATGCTGCATCCACATGATCATTTTCAACAACATAATCGTACAGATCCATAAGTTCTATTTCTTCCTTGGCCACTTTCATCCGGCCTTTTATCGCTTCCTCCGTCTCGGTTCCGCGAGTAACGATGCGGCTTTCGAGTTCAGTCAAACTCGGAGGAGCAAGGAAAATGAAAAGTCCTTCAGGGAACTTCTCCCGGACCTGTTTAGCTCCTTGAACTTCTATTTCCAGAAATACATCTTTTCCGGAATCGATTGTTTCACGGACATAATCCACGGGTGTTCCATAATAATTACCGACGAACTCAGCATATTCCAGCAATTTGCCTTCTTCGATCAGTGCTTCGAATTCCTCACGTTTTTTGAAGAAATAGTCCACTCCGTCCACTTCACCATGGCGAGGCAGCCTTGTCGTCATCGAAATTGAATATTCGAATGCCGTTCCTGGCTGAGAAAAAATCGCCTTCCTAACAGTTCCTTTACCAACACCGGATGGTCCGGACAAAACGATTAATAACCCTTTTTCTCTCATATTGTTTCAGTTACCCCTCTTCTACGCTGTCATCTCTATCTTGTAGCCGTGCAGCAACCGTTTCCGGTTGAACGGCAGATAAGATAACATGGTCGCTGTCTGTAATTATAACGGCCCTGGTTCTTCTACCATATGTAGCATCTATTAAGGATCCGCGATCTCGGGCGTCTTGGATGATCCTTTTTATCGGAGCCGATTCAGGGCTCACGATGGATACGATCCGGTTCGCGGAAACGATATTCCCAAAACCAATATTAATGAGCTTAATTGACATTTTTGTCCCCCATTCATATCTATTGTCACCTTGTTAGGTTCATCATAAACTGACTACTCGATATTTTGAACCTGTTCCTTTAATTTTTCAAGCAAACTTTTCATTTCCACCACTTCTTTTGTAATGGCCGAATCATTTGCCTTTGATCCAATCGTATTGACTTCCCTATTCATTTCCTGGACAAGGAAGTCAAGTTTCCTTCCAATTGGTTCACTATGGGTAAGGGTCTTTGAAAATTGCTGAACATGGCTATCGAGTCTGGTCAGTTCTTCATTTATATCACATTTATCAGCAAAAATGGCCGCTTCTGTCACAATACGGCTATCCTCAATCAATCCATCAGTCAACTCGGCCAGTTTGATTTCCAATCGGGCTTTATATTTTTCGACGACTGAAGGTGCATGCATTTTGACCCCTGCTACAATCTCACCAAACTTTTCAAGCTGGCGTTTCATGTCCGAGGCAAGTTCCCGACCTTCCAGATCCCGCATTTTTCTTAGATTTTCCAATGCCCCCGTGACAGCCTTCATTAACAGGGATTCCAAATCCGCAGGAACCGCAGGTACTTCTTCCGTCATGAAAATCGATTCTAGTTGGAGCATATCCTGTAATGTAATCGAACTTTCCAGATTGTATTTTCCCTTGACTTCATCCATCAATCCCACATATTGATCAGCAAGATCCCAATCGATCTTCACCTTTTTGGAAACCAGGCTCTCACCTTCCACTGTAATGAAGATTTCCACCCGTCCCCTTCTTATGTATTGATTCGCCTTCTTTTTCACCTTTTCTTCCAAAACCAAAAGCTGGCGCGGCATTCGAATCGTATATTCACAAAAACGATGGTTAACGGTCTTGATTTCAGCAAAAACCCTGACCTGTTCGTTTTCCGCTTCTTCTCTTCCATAGCCCGTCATACTGGTAACCATGGTTCCACATCCTATCAAAACATAATGTAGTAATTTGGCATTTTAACATTCATTATATATTAGCTAAAGTACGGAAACATTAGCTTACAAATAAAATACTACAAAAATAAAAAGGCAATAGAGCAAGACTCTACCACCTTAAAGATTATACCATATATCATTGTGCTTTTCTTGCTAAAAAGGTTCCAGCCAGTAAAAAAGTTGGTATGGATGCCATTCCTATTACTAATAGCCAATCCCTTCCCGAAATCGGTACCGTATGAAAGATGGTTTGTAAAGGCTGCACATACATGACGGCTACCATCAATAATAGGGAGGATAGTACCGCCCCCACAAGATAAAGGTTACCGAATGGATTTCTCGAGAAGATCGAACGTTCACTTCGGCAATCGAATACATGTATAAGCTGAGCCAAGACCAAGGTAGCGAAAGCAATCGTTTGTGCATAAGCAAGGTTATCCGGATTTGCACGATATACAACATAAAATGCGATCAATGTGGAAATCCCTATCAGAAAACCGCGTGAGATGATCTTCCAGCCAAGTCCCCTTCCGAAAACACCTTCATTGGCATTTCTTGGATTTCTTTTCATTACATCTTCTTCTGCGGCATCCAGGCCCAATGCCATCGCAGGCAATCCGTCGGTTACAAGGTTCACGAATAAGATCTGGATTGGTATCAATGGTAAAGGCAAGGCACATAGCATCGCAAAAAACATGACCAAAATCTCCCCAACATTGGAAGCAAGCAGGTAACGGATGAACTTCCTGATGTTTTCGTATATATTCCTGCCTTCTTTAATGGCTGATTTTATTGTGGCAAAATTATCGTCAACCAATATCAAGGAAGAAGCTTCTTTAGCTACATCAGTCCCCGTGATGCCCATGGATATACCAATATCCGCTGATTTTATCGCTGGGGCATCATTGACACCATCCCCTGTCATTGCAACGACATGTCCTTTATTTTGCAATGCTTTTACGATTTTCAACTTATGTTCCGGGGAAACTCGGGCAAATACCGAAACAGTTTCAACAACTTCCTCAAGTTCCCCGACTTCCATGTCCGCCAATTGCCGTCCTTCAAGTACACGGTCTTTTCCTTTTAAAATTCCAAGTTCTTTAGCAATTGCCTTTGCAGTTATTACATGGTCGCCTGTAATCATGACAGTTTTGATCCCGGCGTCCCTGCATTCCTTAACTGCCTGTTTCACCTCCGGACGCGGGGGATCGATCATGCCCTGGAGTCCCATGAAGGTCAAATTACACTCAGCTTCGGTTTCATGCAGCAATATCGTTCCTTTTGAAAGGGGTTTATAACCTACAGCAATCATTCTAAGTGCCTGCGAAGCAAGCCCATCCATGTCCTGTTGCACCCTTTCCTTACTCTCCCGATTTAATATTTCCGACCTTCCTTCCCAAAGAATCGTGTCGGACTGGGCAATCAATACGTCCGGGGCACCTTTTACGATAACGAAATGATTATCTTTCTCGTCCTTCACTATGACACTCATCATTTTGCGGCTCGAGTCAAATGGAAACTCCTTTACTATCGTAAACCTCTTAGATAAGTGTTCCCTCGTCAATCCCGCTTTCATTGCAGCGACCAACATCGCCCCTTCTGTCGGATCACCGTCTAAAATATATTGTTTACCATTCTCCTTTAACTCAGCTTTATTACAGAGCATGCCGAATGTAATCATTTGAAGCAAGGCATTATGGTTTTTCGGGGCTACTGAAACTCCCCCTAAAGAAAATTCCCCGACTGGATTGTAACCAGTACCGCCGACATCCCAAGTTTTTCCTCCACTCCAAACCTTCGTCACCGTCATTTTGTTTTGTGTCAGTGTACCTGTTTTATCTGAGCAAATCACTGTTGCACAGCCAAGCGTTTCTACGGCAGGAAGCTTACGGACAATTGCTTTTTGTTTGATCATACGCTGAACACCTAAAGACAAGGCTACGGTCACAATGGCCGGCAAGCCTTCGGGAATCGCCGCAACAGCCAAAGATACCCCGGCCAAAAACATCGTATAAAGATCATGTCCTTGAATGACACCAGTCAGGACCACGATTACCGTTAATATTAAGGCCGTGACGATCAAAATTTTGCCTAGCTGCTCCAACCTCCGTTGAAGCGGTGTTTCTTTTGTTTCTGCAGTCTGCAGGAGATCCGCAATCTTTCCCATCGCCGTATTCATTCCTGTAGCGATTACGATTCCGACTCCATTCCCTCTTGTCACCATCGTTCCCATAAACGCCATATTTTCCTGATCACCGATACCTTCAACCTCATTCATCAATGGATCAGAACATTTAACGGCCGGGAGTGACTCGCCGGTAAGTGCCGACTCTTCTATTTCAAGGCTTGAATGGTCGATGATCCGTAAATCGGCACCAATCCGGTCACCGCTCGAAAACTTCAGGATATCCCCTACAACCACTTCTCTCGATGGGACTTTCATCCACTTGCCATCTCGAAGCACGTTAACTTGCGGTGCAGCCATTTCCTTTAAGGCATCCAAGGATTTTTCTGCCTTCCGTTCTTGAAAAAAACCAAGTAATCCATTCAAAAAAACAATCGCCATGATGGCAATCGCATCGATATATTCACCCAGTATCCCTGAAACCAATGTCGCGGCAAGTAATACTATGACCATGAAATCTTTGAATTGGGCGAAAAATAAAAGAATGGCTGACTGTTTTTCTCCTTCCTTCAATTCGTTAAAACCATTCTTTCGCAGCCTGTCCTTTACTACATCATCGTCCAAACCGTGTGTAACGTTTGTTTGAAGCGCTTTCTCCATTTCTTGATTATTCATTTCCCTGAACTCCATCAAGTATCACACATCCCTTTGAATAGAATGAAATAGGCTCCTGTATACATCTCAACAGGCGCTTTTTGCTTTACTCATCCAACACCTGCCTGCTTGCCGATACATAAAACAACCTGCTCTTCTTCCATGATTATTCAGACTCGTCCAAAATAATGCTATAATTAAACAGAATTGCGGAAAGAAGAACGATCCGGATAATTTTTTGTATGAACGAACTGTAATCATGATGAATGGACCAATTTTGTATTCAATATCAGGAATTAAAAAAAGCATCCATTCACTATACCTGAACTGCAACTCCTGCTTTCACCCAGTTCGCTAAAAAATTGTAATTTAAAATGGGCAGCGATGCATTTATAACGCCCGGCAAAAATGAGTTCTTAGAAAATCTTATGTAAAGGAAGTAAAAATAGAATGTCATTTGATGGATTATTTACGAAAGCGATGACGGAAGAAATCGCTTCTTTATTAGAAGGTGGACGAATCAATAAGGTACATCAGCCTTATAAAAATGAAGTAATACTGGTTGTTCGTGCTGGAGGTAAGAACCATAAGCTCTTATTATCAGCCCATCCAAGTTATTCAAGGGTGCAAATGACCGAAGAAAGTTATGAAAATCCCAAAGAGGCACCCATGTTCTGCATGCTTCTTAGAAAGCACCTCGAAGGTTATACGATAGAAAATATTTATCAATATGAACTTGATAGGATGATCATTTTTGAGGTGAAGGGCCGTAATGAGCTTGGCGATGTGTCTCAAAAGCAGTTAATCATCGAAATCATGGGGCGACACAGCAACATTGTTTTAGTAGATAAAGAACGAAATATGATTTTGGACAGCATTAAGCATGTTTCACATGCCGTCAACAGTTATCGGGCGATATTGCCCGGCCAGGAATATAAGGCTCCACCCGCACAGGAAAAGAATGATCCCTTCAAGGCTACCGAGGACGATATCAGGAAGAATATTGACTTCAATGCAGGAAAGCTGGATCGACAGCTTGTTGCCCATTTTTCAGGAGTTTCTCCATTAGTTGCAAAGGAAGCTGTCTACCGGGCCGGACTTGCCAACAGCACGACCCTTCCAACAGCCTTTTTAAAGATTATCCAGGAAATCTCGGAACAGAAATATGCTGCCACGATCAAACAAGATGGAAATAAAGAAGTTTTTTATATGCTCCCACTAGAGCATCTGTCTGGGAATCAACGTACGTTTTCTTCATTGAGCGAGATGCTCGACCGCTATTACTTCGGAAAGGCAGAAAGAGATCGGGTTAAGCAAAAGAGCCAGGATGTAGAACGTTTCATTACTAATGAAATCGAAAAGAACTCAAAAAAAATCGGCAAGCTCGAACGTACATTGAAAGATACGGAACGCGGTGAACAGTATCAGTTGTTCGGTGAGTTGCTTACAGCTAATCTATATCAAATGAAAAAAGGCATGAAGGAAATAGAAGTCGTCAATTATTATGACGAAGAACAAAGTATGATCACCATCCCGCTTGACCCATTAAAAAATCCGTCAGATAATGCACAAAAGTACTTCTCAAGATACCAAAAGTCCAAAAATGCAGTCGGAGTCGTCCAAGATCAAATCGAAAAAACAAAATTGGAATTGGCCTACTTCGAAGCCTTGAATCAACAGCTCCAATCAGCGTCACCCAGGGATATAGAGGAGATTCGCGAAGAACTTCAGGAAGAAGGATACATTAGGCAAAAAAAGAAAAAAGGCATGAAAAAGCCTGCAAATGCAAAACCGCAGCTTGAAACATATTATGCTACGGATGGAGACCTCATTTTTGTCGGGAAGAATAATAAACAAAATGATTATTTAACGAATAAGTTTGCACGCCGTGATGAAATATGGCTTCATACCAAAGATATACCCGGCTCACACGTTGTGATTCGAAATGAATCGCCAAGTGAAAAAACGATAAAAGAGGCCGCCGTATTAGCAGCTTTCTTCAGTAAAGCAAAGCAATCGAGTTCAGTGCCCGTTGATTTCACACAGGTTCGCCATGTTAAGAAACCGAATGGTTCCAAGCCCGGATTCGTAATCTATGACCAGCAGCAGACCGTTTATATTACACCGGATCCCGATACTGTCATACGCTTAAAGGAAGCGGTAAAGGAGTAAAAAAATAGAGGGGGCCCAGTCCTGAGTGATTGGGCCCCCTCTATTTTCATGCCGAAATCCAAGCTGTATCAGCCGGATTCTCCCTCCATTTTTTTAGCTTTTCCAATTCTTCTGCCGTGATGTACCCTTTATCATTAGCGACTTTTATCAAAGTAGAGTAGTCACTCAACGAATGGTTAATAATGCCTTCAGCTTCGAATTTTTCTTTTCCCTTTTCCAATTCGTAAGTAAAGATCGAAACGACTCCTAGAACATCACATCCAGCCTCTTTCAGCGCGTTAACAGCAGTAATCACACTTCCACCGGTTGAAATCAAGTCTTCTACAACGACCACCTTTTGTCCTGGAACTGCACGGCCTTCGATCTGATTGCCCTTACCGTGCTCCTTAGCTTTGGATCGAACATAGCACATCGGTGCATTTAATTTTTCACTCACCCAAGCTGCATGCGGAATGCCGGCAGTTGCTGTGCCTGCAATCAGTTCAGCATCAGGGAAATGCTGTTCAATCAAACCTTTCAATCCTTCCGCTATTTCATTGCGAACCTCTGGGTATGAAAGGGTCAAGCGATTATCACAATAAATGGGTGATTTAATTCCAGATGCCCAAGTAAAGGGGTCATTCGGCTGTAGGTACACTGCTTTTATTTCCAATAGATGTTCAGCTATCTTATTATTTAACATGATATTCCCTCCCAAGCTGCTCTCATATCCAAATACGCCCTTAATGGATCTGCCGCCCCCGTTATGGCTCTCCCTACAACGATGGCATCCGCTCCAAAATCCCTAGCTTGTTCAGGCGTGGCAATTCTCTTTTGATCATG
The DNA here is from genome assembly GCF_018613455.1 of Bacillus sp. ISL-78. Taxonomy (NCBI): domain Bacteria; kingdom Bacillati; phylum Bacillota; class Bacilli; order Caryophanales; family Bacillaceae; genus Bacillus; species Bacillus sp. ISL-78. Next base: position 68,019 of record NZ_JAGGQC010000007.1, on the reverse strand, counting down.
CGTCTGTCCACCTGCACTTCGGATCCCAGGTGTGACGGTTAAGAATTCATGACCGATGCGTTCATGTATGTTCTTTACTTCATGGGTAGAACAGACGACGCCATCCAATCCTGCCTGTCTAGTAAGTTTTGCATAATGGAGGACCGAATCTTCCAGAGACCCTGCAATGTTTTGCTCAGCATTCATTTGTTCTTGTGACGTGCTCGTCAGTTGGGTAACCCCAATGCATAATGGACGTTTTTTACCAGCGGACGTACCCTTATCCAGACCTTCCATGGCTGCTTCCATCATCTTTTGTCCACCTGCCGCATGTACATTGACCATGTCAGCGCCTAAAGCTGCCAATCCGGTCATGGCCATTTTAACGGTATTTGGAATATCATGAAGCTTCAAGTCCAAAAACACATCGTGGCCTTGCTCCTTTACGAAAGAAACGATTGATGGACCATTCTGATAAAATAATTCCATCCCCACTTTTACAGCCAATTTTTCCGAATGGAACTGTTTTAGGAATGTCTCCGTTTGAAGGAGGTCAGGGAAATCAAGAGCGATTATTAGTGACTGTTTCATTTTGCTTCCAGCTCCTTCCGGTACATTCTGAAATATGGTCAAATCCCAGCTCATCCAATAATTTCGGTAATTCTTCGATGATGGTCGGGCATACAAAAGGATCCACGAAGTTCGCGGTTCCCACTGCAACAGCACTGGCACCTGCATAGAAAAATTCAATGACGTCTTCCGCCGTAGCGATGCCGCCCATTCCGATTATTGGAATAGAAACTTGCTGGCTAACCTCATAAATCATCCGGAGCGCTACAGGTTTTATTGCAGGACCGGATAATCCACCCGTTCTGTTAGAAAGGATCGGTTTGCCTGTTTTTAAATCCAATCGCATGCCGACTAATGTATTTATCATTGTCAACCCGTCGGCCCCGCCATCTTCAACTGCTTTGGCCATATCCACAATATTACTGACATTAGGTGAAAGCTTCACATATACAGGGACAGAAGATACTTCCTTTACCGCCTTGGTTACCTCTTTGGCAACTTCCGGTACCGTACCGAAGGCTATGCCTCCTTCTTTTACATTCGGACAGGAGATATTCAATTCAAGTGCTTTCACATTCCCTGCCTTGCTTATTTCACTGGCAACTTTTACATAGTCTTCTATTTGCGAACCAGCAACATTGGCAATGATGGGAACATCATACCTACCTAGCCAGGCCAGCTCTTCACTGATGACCTTTTCCAAGCCTGGATTCTGCAGACCGATGGCGTTCAGCATTCCCGAAGAGGTTTCCGCAACACGCGGAGTCGGGTTGCCGAACCTCGGCTCAGGAGTGGTCGCTTTGATCATGATCGCCCCAAGAATATCCAAGTCGAAAAATTGACTGTATTCACGGCCGAATCCAAAGCATCCAGATGCTGGCATGACCGGGTTTTTCAAGTGTAATCCTGGTAATTCAACTGAAAGCCTGCTCATAATACCACCTCTCCTGCCCGAAATACGGGTCCATCGCTGCAAACCTTTTTATAACTGAAACCAGTTGGATCATCCCCTGTATGACACACGCAAGCAAAGCATGCACCGATGCCGCATCCCATCCTTTCCTCAAGGGACAGGAAAAGCTTTTTCTCACGATAGCCCGATTCCAAGGCTCTTAACATTGGTGTAGGCCCGCATGAAAAGATCGTTGCAAACTCTTGCTCCAGATTATCTATTACAGTCGTAACAAATCCTTTTGTCCCGTATGAACCATCCACCGTGGCAATATAGGTATCACCTAATTCACTGAATTCTTTTTCGTAAAAGATGGCTGACTTGGTCTGGAAGCCCAATACATGGATTACCGTAACACCTTTCGCAACCAACATTTGTGATAATTGATACAGGGGCGGGACACCAATCCCGCCGCCAACCAATAATGCCGTTTCACCCTGTTTAGCCTCATGAACGGGAAATCCGTTCCCAAGGGGTCCAAGGATATCGACTGCCTCCGCCTCTTTACGCTGCGATAATAGTGTCGTTCCTTTACCTTCAGCCCGGTATATCATCGTGAACTGTTTTTCACTGCTGTTGTAAGAAGAAATCGAAATCGGGCGTCTTAACAATGGCTCAGTGCCTTCTGTTGTTTTGACTTGGACAAACTGGCCTGGTTGATTCATCTCTGAAACCAATTCACCTTGCAGGGTAAGTTCAAAGATGGATGGGGCCAGTTCCTTATGATTTAACACCTTCATTCTTTCCTTCTTGATCATATATAGCTCACCTCACGACTTTTTTCCGTTTTTCCCATTGCTTCTGCCGAGAAGGTCATGGATTCTATCACTCTTAAAATGGCTTCTGCCGTATCAAGTGATGTTAGGCATGTCACTCCATTTTCAACCGATTCACGTCGGATTCTGAAACCATCCCGTGCCGGCTGCTTACCTTTTGTCAAAGTATTTATGACAAATTGCGCTTCTCCGTTCCGGATGACATCCAGCAGGTTTGTACCTTCTTCTCCAATCTTTCCGACAATCGCAGTCGGGATTCCTGATTGCTCCAATAGGGCAGCAGTTCCGCTGGTGGCTATCAGCTTGAAGCCGATATTATGGAAACGCCTTGCCAAAAGCAGCGCTTCTTGCTTATCTTTATCCGATATCGTCAATAACACCGAACCATGCCCCTTGATCTTGAAACCGGAAGCGACAAGCCCTTTATATAAAGCTTTTTCAAGGGTGCTATCTTTCCCCATTACTTCACCAGTCGATTTCATTTCAGGTCCGAGCGAGATGTCCACACCTCTTAATTTGGCAAATGAGAAGACCGGCACTTTCACATAGACCCCAGTTTGTTCTGGGACTAACCCCGATTTGTAACCTTGGCTTTCAAGTGTGTGGCCCAAGATGACCTTCGTGGCTAAGTTAGCCATCGGCACATTCGTAATTTTACTTAAGAATGGAACGGTTCGGCTGGAACGTGGATTTACTTCAATCACATACACTTCTTCATTGCTGATGACATATTGAATGTTCAAGAGACCGATTATATTCAAGCCTTTTGCCAACCGGGTCGTATAATCAATGATTACTTCTTTTTGTTTTTCCGTTAAGTTTTGTGGTGGATAGACTGCAATGGAGTCGCCTGAATGGACGCCGGCGCGCTCAATATGCTCCATGATCCCAGGGATAACTACCGTTTCGCCATCGGAAATACCATCCACTTCGATTTCCTTACCCGTTAAGTAGCGGTCTATCAGGACAGGATGATCCGGATTTATTTTCACGGCATTTTTCATGTAATGCAGCAATTCTTCTTGTTTATAGACGATTTCCATCGCTCTTCCCCCGAGGACATACGATGGTCTTACTAAAACCGGGTACCCGATATCTTCAGCGATGACGATCGCTTCATCAACCGATGTTGCAGTTTTGCCCTTTGGCTGAGGAATGCCTAAATCCTGAAGTGCTTTTTCGAATTTATTGCGATTTTCCGCCCTATCCAGGTCTTCAAGTGAAGTACCTAGGATTTTCACTCCTCTTTCAACAAGACCATCTGCAAGGTTGATTGCTGTCTGTCCGCCAAACTGGACGATGACCCCTTCCGGTTTTTCTAAATCGATGACATGCATGACATCTTCAATAGTCAATGGTTCGAAATAAAGCTTGTCGGAGATACTGAAATCCGTCGAAACTGTTTCAGGATTGTTGTTGATGATGATCGCTTCATATCCCGCTTCCTTAATGGCCCATACCGAGTGTACGGTCGCATAATCAAACTCTACTCCTTGCCCGATCCGAATTGGGCCTGACCCCAGAACAATGACACTTTTCTTGTCAGTGACGATGGATTCATTCTCATCTTCGTATGTCCCATAAAAATACGGTGTTTCCGATTCGAATTCGGCAGCACATGTATCAACCATTTTGTAAACAGGGATGATTCCTTGCTGCTTCCGGTATTCATAAACATCAATTTCGGGAACTTCCCATATTTCTGCGATCGTTTTGTCAGAAAACCCTAGTTCTTTAGCCTTTTGCAATACTTCATAATCAAAAGAATGTTCTTTAAGCTGCTTTTCAAAGTCGATTATCTTTTTTAACTTATGCAAGAAGAATAAATCGATCTGGCTCCATTCGTGGATGGTTTCGATCGTTTTTCCCCTTCTTAATGCTTCACCGATATAGAATAACCGTTCATCTCCGGCTTTTCTGATCCGTTTCTCTATCTTTCCATCCTCAAACTCGTCATTCAAATTAAGATGGAATATACCAGCTTCAAGGGAACGGACAGCTTTTAAGATTGATTCCTCGAATGTACGGCCGATTGCCATGACTTCTCCGGTCGCTTTCATTTGGGTACCGAGCCTACGGTTGGCACTTTCGAACTTATCGAAAGGCCAGCGCGGAATTTTCGTAACGACATAGTCCAGTGCCGGTTCAAAGCTGGCATAGGTTTTACCAGTGACAGGGTTCATCATTTCATCGAGCGTCAAACCAACGGCTATTTTTGCTGCTAGCTTTGCAATTGGATACCCAGTCGCTTTTGAAGCAAGTGCCGAAGAACGGCTGACCCTTGGGTTCACTTCAATGACATAATATTGATAGCTGTTTGGATCTAGCGCAAGCTGAACATTACATCCACCTTCAATTTTCAAGGCTCGGATAATCTTCAAAGACGTATTACGAAGCATTTGATACTCTCTGTCACTTAATGTTTGGCTTGGTGCCGCAACTATTGAATCGCCTGTATGGACACCGACAGGATCGAAGTTTTCCATATTACATACGACTATTGCATTATCGTTGGAATCACGCATCACTTCATATTCCACTTCTTTGAAACCGGCAATGCTCTTCTCAAGCAGACATTGGTGAACCGGGCTGCTTTTCAGGCCACCCTCAACGATTTCGATAAGCTGCTCTTCGTTATCACAAATCCCGCCGCCTGTTCCGCCAAGCGTGAAGGCTGGACGAACAATGACCGGATAGCCGACTCGTTCAACGAATGTATAAGCTTCTTGCAGGTTATGAATAATGTCGCTGTCAGGTACTGGCTCCCCAAGATCGTTCATTAGCGTACGGAAAAGGTCACGGTCTTCCGCCTGTTGGATAGCCGAAAGTTTGGTCCCTAGGATCTGGACATTGCATTCTTCAAGGATTCCTGATTCGGCAAGCTCAACGGCCATGTTCAAGCCAGTCTGTCCGCCCAAGGTAGGTAACAGTGCATCCGGGCGCTCTTTACGAATGATTTTGCTGACAAATTCCAATGTGATCGGTTCGATATAAACCGCGTCAGCCATTTCAGTGTCTGTCATGATTGTCGCAGGGTTAGAGTTAATCAGGATCACTCGATAGCCTTCTTCTTTTAAGGCTATACACGCTTGGGTACCTGCATAATCGAACTCGGCGGCCTGTCCGATAACGATCGGACCGGACCCAATTACTAGGATGCTTTTTATATCAGTGCGTTTTGGCATGTTTTTTCCCCCTTGTTGGTTGCAGCTTCAATCATTTGTAAGAATTCATTGAATAAGTAGTTGGCATCTTCAGGACCTGGTGATGCTTCCGGGTGATATTGTACGGTGAAAGCCGGGTACTTTTTATGGCGCAGACCTTCAATCGTATCGTCATTCAAAGCTGTATGTGTCACAATAAGATCTGTACTTTCAATGGAAAGCTCTTCAACTGTATATCCATGATTTTGAGATGTGATGGATACCTTTCCGGTACGAAGGTCCCTAACCGGATGATTCGAACCTCGATGGCCGAATTTTAATTTTGCCGTATCCGCCCCATTTGCAAGTGCGAATAATTGATGTCCTAAACAGATTCCGAATAACGGTACTTGCGTTTGGATTGTACGGATCATTTCAAGCGTCTCATGAACACTTTTCGGATCTCCAGGACCGTTTGAAAGCATCACGCCATCCGGATGATATTGCATCACTTCTTCGGCCGTGACGTTATAAGGCACAACCACGACATCACAACCCCGCTTCGTCAACTCACGTAAAATTCCATGCTTCATGCCGTAGTCTACAAGAACGACCCGCGGGCCTCTGCCCGGGCTGGAATAAGGTGATTTTGTTGAAACCTGTTTTACCTGATTAGAAGGAATCACCGTTGCTCTCAATTGGGAAACCACTTCATTTGCATCTTTATTGATATTGCAAAGCGCCCCTTTAAGTGCACCTGATTTCCTGATGATTCTTGTCAGCTTTCTCGTGTCGATTCCGCTTATTCCAGGTATGTTCTTCATTTTCAGATATTCATCTAGTGATAATTGGTTTCGCCAGTTGGAAGGAAGTTCTGCTGTTTCCTTAACGACGAATCCTGCTATGGCTGGATTGATGGATTCAAAGTCATCGCGGTTTATCCCGTAGTTCCCGATTAATGGATACGTAAGTGTAACGATTTGACCGCAATACGATGGGTCGGATAGAATCTCCTGGTACCCCGTCATTCCTGTGTTAAAAACGACTTCACCGATTTTTTCGACGTCCCCGCCGAATGCTTCCCCAAGGAATACTGTCCCGTCTTCTAAAATTAGCTGTCTTTTCATCCTTGAACACGTCCTTTTTCCCAAGCTATTTTTCCTTCTGCAATCGTCATGACTGGCCAGCCATAACATTTCTTTTCATTAAAAGGTGTATTTTTCCCTTTTGAAGCAAACTCTTCAGCATTGATTTCTTTTTCCGTTTCCAAATCGATGAGTACGATATCCGCAGTAGCACCTTCTTTTAGTTCTCCATAAGGAAGGGAGAAGCTTTCGGATGGTTTGATTGTCATGAAATCGATCAATTGCTTTAATGTCATGACGCCTTTTTTAACCAATTCGGTGTAAAGCAGCGGGAAGGCCGTTTCCAATCCTACTATTCCGAAAGGAGCCAGCTGCATTCCCTGCGCCTTTTCCTCTGCCGCATGCGGGGCATGGTCTGTTGCTATAAAATCGATGGTTCCGTCAAGCAATCCTTCTATCAACGCATCCCGATCTTCACGGCCCCTTAATGGCGGGTTCATTTTATAATTCGTATCAAGTCCCGGTATATCATCTTCACACAATAATAAGTGATGCGGTGTAACTTCGGCGGTGACGCGGATACCGGCGCGTTTGGCATCCCTTACCGTCCTTACCGATTCCTTCGTGGAAATATGGCAAACGTGATAATGGCAGTCCGCCGCTTCGGCAAGGAGGATATCCCGGGCGATATGTACAGCTTCACATACCGACGGAATCCCATTGATTCCCTGTTCTTTTGAGAATCTTCCTTCATGGACGGAGCCTTTATTGATTAAGCTATTGTCTTCACAATGAGCAACAATGGCCATATCTTGAGCTGCTGCCCGTTTCATCGCTTCCAGCATCATACCGGCTTCTTGAATTCCTACGCCATCGTCCGTAAAGGCGAAAGCACCCGTTTGTTTTAGTGAAGCAAAGTCGGTCAGCTCCTTGCCAGCTTCCCTAATCGTGATGGATGCATATGGGAGTACCCTGACATGAGCCGTTTCTTCAATTTTCCTGTTAAGCGCTTCTAGGTTCTCCACTGTATCAGGAACTGGCCTTGTATTAGGCATCGCCGCTACCGTAGTGAAACCGCCTCTTGCCGCTGCAAGCGTCCCGCTTGCGATTGTTTCCTTATGTTCACCGCCCGGTTCACGTAAATGGACATGCAGGTCAACAAGCCCAGGTGTAATCAGTAACCCTCCAGCGTCAACTACGTTACAATTTTCCGTCGCCAAGTTCTCGCCGATCTTTGTGATGACCTTGCCTTCTATCTCAATGTCCGCTTTTTTGAATGAGTTTTGATTATCTAGCAATACTCCATTTTTGATTACTGTTTTCATGGATGTTTCCCCCTTCGGTTTGTTCGAGCACATTTTTTAATACGGCCATTCTAATGAATACGCCATTTTCCATTTGTTTGAAAATTCTCGAGCGGCTGCATTCGACTAAATCACTGTCTATTTCAACACCGCGGTTTATTGGTGCAGGATGCATGATGATCGCATCCGGTTTCATATTTTCCTCACGTTGTTTGGTCAGGCCGAATTTTTCCAGATAATCTCCATTTACCTGATCGTATTTATCAATATGCCTTTCATGCTGTATTCTGAGCAGCATGACCACATCCGATGTAGCTACTGCATGATCGATGTCTTCATACCTTCCTAAACTGTTTGTTCTGTCAAACCATTCAGGCGGACCCGAAAATACGACATTCGCTCCTAAACGAGTCAGTGCTTCTGCATTCGATTTCGCAACCCGACTATGCCTTACATCACCGATTATCGCAATCTTCAGACCTTTGAAACTCTTAAACTCATGTTTAATCGTCAATAAGTCCAGTAATGATTGGGTTGGGTGATTTCCGCAGCCATCCCCTGCATTGATTATTGGAATCCCGATCTTCTCATTCAATTCGTCAAAATAATTATCCTGTTCATGACGGATGATCAAGGCATTTACACCTATCGCTTCTAACGTTTTAACTGTGTCATATAAGGTTTCGCCTTTTAACACGGATGATGTACCCGCATCAAAAGGAATGACCTCAAGTCCCAATTTTCTTTCAGCCATTTCAAAGCTTGATTTTGTACGTGTACTTGGTTCAAAGAAGAGATTGGCAACTGTGGTCAGCTGCTTTGGAATCCAGCTGGTTCCGTTGGCAAAACACTCTGCCTCATGTAAAATCCTTTCAATTTCACTTATTGTCAATTCATTCATGGTCAATAATTTTTTCATCGATCCTGCTCCTCTCACATTTGTGATGCGGGGCATAAAAAACACCCCGCCATTAAGGACAGGGTGTAGGTCATAAAGATTGTGAGGACACGGAATGGTTTACACTTTTCCCCGTTCTCATTCATCTTTACAGCAACACCCTTTTAAGCCTCTCTGGACTTCTTTTAAAAGGTGATCTATTGTTTTGATGCAATATCTTATTTTCCAAATATATCTCCGGATATTTTTTCCCGGTCAGGAAGAATCAAGTTAAGAAGGATTCCGACGATGGCTGAAAGTGCCATTCCGGAAAGCGATACCGTTTCCGATAGTTGCACGAACGCTCCTCCGATTCCTAACACCAGGATGACTGAAGCTATCATCAGGTTTCTTTTTTTGTCAAAGTCGACCTTATTATCAATCAGCATCCTCAATCCACTTGAGGCGATGATACCGAAGAGCAAGATGGAAATGCCGCCCATCACAGCTGTAGGTATCGAGCTGATGACTGCTGAAATCTTACCGTTAAAGCCAAAGATGATTGCAGTCAACGCTGCCCCTCCGATGATATAGACACTGTACGCCTTCGTCATGGTCAGGACCCCAATATTTTCACCATACGAAGTAAGCGGCGGCCCACCGATGAAGGACCCAATCATGATTCCTGCGCCATCTCCTAAAATCGAGCGATGCAAACCTGGCTTTTCCAAAAAGTTTCTGCCGACTACTTTGCTCAGTACCATCTGATGTCCGATATGTTCTGATAAAGTTACGATGGCAACCGGTACCATGATGGCAATGACTTCCCATGAGAAGGTCGGTGTGTAGGTTACATATGGAAACATGAATTCAGGCATTTCCCACCATTTCGCTGCCTTGATCGGTTCATAATCTATTATTCCCGCTACAGCCGAACAGCCGTAGCCCACTATGATTCCCATTAAAATGGGGATCAGGTTAATGAATCCCTTAAAGAACACGTTGCAGATGATGGTTACCGCTAAAGTGATCAGCGCTATAATTATATAAGTGACGCTGTATTTATCTTGCGGATCATACATTGCCATGTCCACTGCCGTTCCGGCAAGGCTTAATCCGATTACGATAATCACCGGACCCACCACAACCGGAGGAAGTATATTCATTAACCAGCGCAAACCGACTTTCTGGATGATCAAAGCTACAACCCCATATATGAACCCTGCTGCAAAACAGCCGATCATGGCCGCTTCCGGTCCTCCCAAAGCCTTAGCCGCGATGATTGGCGTAATGAAAGCGAAAGATGAACCGAGATAAGCTGGTATCTGACCTTTCGTTATCAGTAAGTATGAAAGTGTTCCCAACCCGCTTGAAACCAGTGCTACCGCCGGGCTTAAACCTACCAGGAATGGCACGAGCACCGTTGCACCGAACATGGCGAACAAATGCTGGATGCTTAAAGTAATCCACTGTCCAGCCTTTGGCACGTCCTCGACATCCAGTACGATGTCCCTTTTCGTTTCTTCCATTTCCGTATCCCCCTCATGAAAATTCCATCAAAACTGTAAAAACCCTCTTTGCTGTATACAAAGAGGGTTTCTCAGAAGGTAAATGCCTATACATAGGCACAGCTCTTCCGATTGACTCCCCTTTGCCAGCCTCTCTGGACTGTCTTTAAAAGGGTAATATGAAATTTTCATGGTGTTTAGTTTTCTAATATAGTAACTTGATCTGCTTGATCTACTTCTGTTAAAGTAACAGTAATTTTTTCAGATTGTGAAGTCGGAACGTTTTTACCGACGAAATCCGCGCGAATCGGCAATTCCCTATGTCCCCTATCCACTAATACGGCAAGCTGGATCTGCGAAGGTCTTCCCAAATCCACCAAAGCATCCATTGCCGCTCTAACGGTTCTGCCTGTGAAAAGAACATCATCCACTAAAATCACTTTCTTGTCAGTGATATTGACCGGAATGTCAGAGCCTTTTACGATGGGTTCCCCATCATTGCTCTTTTTCGAAAGGTCGTCGCGATAAAGCGTAATATCCAGTTCACCCAGCTCTATTTCCTTGCCTTCTATTTGATTGATGCGCTTCGCAAGTCGGTCAGCGAGGAAAATCCCGCGTGTACGTATCCCGATTAAGACGCAATCCTCAATCCCCTTATTTTTCTCAATGATTTCATGGGCAATCCTCGTCAAGGCTCTGCTAATGGCCTGCTCATCAAGTACTATGGCTTTCTCATTCAACACGTCGGCCACCCCGATTCTTTTTTCTGATAAGTCCATTTCAACAAAAAAATCCTCATGCCAAGAAGGCATGAGGATTTTATCGCCGTGGGCATAACTATCCCACTTTGCGTATCCGTTTCCTTCTCAGTCTCTCTGAACTGTGTTAAAGGTTCTTATTAAGTTGTTATTATAATATATCAAAAAAGTGAATGTGTCAATCCTTACTTCTACGTAATTGATTAATTAGATTTTCAAACTCCTCCGGAATCGGAGCTTCGAATTCCATATACTCATTAGTACGTGGATGAATGAAACCTAGAAGACCGGCGTGCAACGCTTGTCCATCCAATTTCAGGGTCTTTTTCGGACCATATTTCGGATCTCCCGCCAGTGGGAAGCCAATGTATTTCATATGAACACGGATTTGATGTGTCCTTCCCGTTTCAAGCTGGCATTCCACCAAAGTGAAATCTTTGAAGCGTTCGATGACACGGAAATGCGTGACGGCATTTTTGGCATTCGAATCTGTGACAGTCATGCTTTGGCGATCTTTTTTATCGCGGCCGATCGGTGCATCGATCGTTCCGAAATCATGAGGGATCACACCATGTACTACAGCTTGATACTTACGGGTAACCGTTTTGTCAACAAGCTGCTGTACCAATTTCTCATGTGCCATATCATTTTTGGCAACCATCAATAGACCTGATGTATCTTTGTCGATCCGATGGACAATTCCAGGACGCATGACACCATTTATTCCAGAAAGATCCTTGCAGTGAGCCATCAATCCATTTACAAGCGTGCCAGATACATGTCCCGGTGCCGGATGGACGACCATACCGCTCGGTTTATTAACCACGAGTACATCTGCATCTTCATAATAGATATCCAAATCCATTTCCTCTGCTACCGCATCCAATTCCTCAAGTTCTGGAATCGTCACTTCGATGGTATCGCCAGGAACAGCTTTGTAATTCGTCTTAATAACCGCGCCATTTACCAAAACATGATCTTCCTTGATCCATTGCTGGACCTGAGTGCGAGACCATTCCTCATTCAAAGTGGAAAGGGCCTTATCAATCCTAACTCCTTTTAGTGTTTCATCGATGCTGTATAACCTTTTATCCATTATCTTTCTCCTTAGCGTTTTTTTCTTCTAAAAACATATGAATCACGAGCAGTCCGACACCAATTGAAAGCGCAGCATCAGCAACATTAAATACCGGGAAACTGTAGCTGAAAATATAGGTATGAACGAAATCCACTACTTCCTGACGGGCAACACGATCGATGAAATTACCAATCGCACCGCCTAGCATAAGACCAAGTGCAACTCCAAGCAAAATGCTTTCCTTCGCCATTTTCTGAATATAATAGACAAGTCCAATAATGACAGCGATGGTGATGATGTAGAAAAACCACATTTGACCTTGTAGAATTCCCCATGCTGCCCCACGATTACGATGCGAGGTGATATATAGAAGGTTTTCAATAATTTCAATGCTTTCTCCGTACTCCATTTTTTTCACAATCATCCATTTTGTCAGCTGATCGAGAGCTATGACCAAAAGGGCAATCAAATAATAAAACACATTTTTTCCCCCAAACTAATCAAATCTTCACTTTTGAATTGTAGCATAAACTAGAAATAATGACTAATCCGAAAAACATAAGTCCGCTAACTGTTCTTTAAGAATATCGGGAAGATTGAATAAAGGCAATTACCGATTGGGTTTTAGCTTTCATTCACACAAAAAAGCCGGCCCTTCATATAGGGACCGGCGTTTTTGCAGGAATTATTGATTCACGTAATGTTCTTTCACGACTGTAGCACAACGCGGGCAAAGTGTTGGATGATCCTCCACTTGACCTACTTCCTTCGAAACATTCCAGCAACGCTCACACGTTTCACCTTCTGCTTTTGTAACAAGGATCGCTATATCCTCAAGTTTAACCGCTTCGGTTGGGGCACTTGCCACATCTCCAGCGATTTCAAATTCGGATACGATGAATAGCTGTTCAAAGCTTTCCTTGATGCCATCAAGCAGATTTTTCGTTTCTTCATTAACATATACCATCACTTTAGCATTCAGTGATTTTCCGATGACCTTCTGGTTACGGGCTTCTTCCAATGCTTTCAGGACATTATCACGGACATCCATGAACGCCGTCCATTTTGCTTCAATGACTTCAGCATCATCAATGGAAATTTCTTCAGGCATCAATGTCAACTGTACACTTTCTTCCGTTACACCCGGAATAAACGCCCATACTTCATCAGCTGTATGAGATAGAATCGGTGATACCAATTTGGTTAAGCTGACCAATGATTCGTAAAGTACCGTTTGAATGGCCATACGTTCTTTCCCATTTGGTGCTTCACAATAAAGAATGTCTTTTGCATAATCAAGGTAGAACGAACTTAAATCCTGTGTACAGAAATTATTGACCATATTATAAATGGTAGCAAACTCATAGTTTTCATAACTTAGCTTCGACTGTTTGATCAGTTTATTTAATTTAACCAGCATGTATCGATCGACTTCAGGCAATTCTTGAACAGCCACTTTATCGGTCTTAGGATTGAATCCATCCAAGTTCCCTAACAGGAAGCGGAATGTATTACGGATCTTACGGTAAACTTCCGAAACTTGTTTTAAAATAGGATCGGAAACCCTGACATCCGATTGGTAATCCACCGAAGCTACCCAAAGGCGTAAGATATCTGCTCCAAGTTGATTCATGACCTTGGATGGCAGTACAACGTTCCCAATCGACTTACTCATTTTACGGCCTTCGCCATCCAATGCGAACCCGTGACTAAGTACACCTTTATATGGTGCTTTGCCTGTAACGGCAACGCTTGTTGAAAGTGATGAGTTAAACCAGCCGCGATATTGATCGGACCCTTCTAAATAAAGGTCCGCAGGGCGTTGCAAGTCGTCTCTTTCTTCAAGTACCGCTTGATGAGAAGAACCGGAATCGAACCACACGTCCATGATATCCGTTTCTTTCGTGAAGATACCATTCGGGCTGCCTTCATGTGTATAGCCCTCAGGCAGAAGATCTTTCGCTTCACGCTCAAACCAGATGTTTGAACCGTGTTCGCGGAATAGGTTTGAAATATGGTCGATGGTTTCATCCGTTATGATCGGCTCGCCATTTTCTGCATAAAACACTGGAATTGGCACGCCCCAAGCGCGTTGGCGGGAAATACACCAATCCCCACGGTCACGGACCATATTGAATAGGCGCGTTTCGCCCCAAGCCGGTACCCATTTCGTTTCTTCAATCGCTTCCAGAAGTTCATTGCGGAAGTCCTTGATTGACGCGAACCATTGTGCTGTTGCACGGAAAATCGTTGGCTTCTTCGTCCGCCAGTCATGTGGATAAGAGTGCGTGATGAACGTCAAGTTCAATAACGCGCCTGCTTCAGTTAATTTTTCGGTAATCGGTTTATTCGCTTGATCATAAAATAATCCGGCAAATTCCCCTGCTTCTTCCGTCATGACCCCTTTTTCATCTACAGGACAAAGTACATCCAAGCCATATTTTTGCCCAATGATAAAGTCATCTTCACCATGGCCTGGCGCAGTATGAACACAGCCCGTTCCAGCTTCAGTCGTTACGTGCTCACCTAACATCACTAAAGATTCACGGTCATAAAGAGGATGTTTGGCAACAGCCCGGTCCAACTCGCTCCCTTTTACTGTTTTTTGGATGGACGGGTTTTCCCAGCCTAATGTTTCCGTAACTGATTCAAGCAGTGCCTCAGCAATTAAGAATTTTTCATTTTCGACAGCCACCACTACATAATTTAATTGCGGATGCAATGAGATACCAAGATTAGCCGGAATCGTCCATGGAGTTGTCGTCCAGATGATGATCTTGACGCCTTCATCGATTACACCTTTGCCATCTGTGACTTCAAAAGCAACATAGATCGACGCAGAGCGTTTGTCTTGATATTCAATTTCAGCTTCGGCTAGCGCTGATTCACTTGAAGGGGACCAGTAAACAGGTTTTTTCCCTTTATAAATGTAGCCTTTTTTCGCCATTTCACCGAATACCTTGATTTGCTGTGCTTCATATTCAGGCTTCAATGTGATATAAGGATTTTCCCAATCACCACGGACCCCTATTCTCTTAAACTGCTCACGTTGATTGTCAATCTGGCCATAAGCATACTCTTCACAAAGCTTTCTGAATTCGGCAACGCTCATTTCTTTCCGTTTCACGCCTTTTTTCGTCAATGCCGTTTCGATTGGAAGCCCATGGGTATCCCAGCCAGGTACATACGGTGCTTGAAAACCGCTCATCGATTTAAATCGGACAATGAAATCCTTTAAAACCTTATTCATTGCATGGCCCATGTGGATATCGCCATTGGCATATGGAGGTCCATCATGCAAAATGAATAAAGGGCGTCCTTCCGTTTGTTCTTGCACTTTTTTATAGATGTTCATTTCTTTCCATTTTTCCTGGATTTCCGGTTCACGCTTCGGCAAATTCCCCCGCATTGGAAATTCAGTTTTAGGCATCAATAAGGTATCTTTGTATTCCATCATAATATCCTCCATCCGTCTTTTAAAAAAATTCATTCGAACCGATGACTTGATATCCGGCCAAAATAAAAAGCCCTCTCATCCCTAAAAAAGGGACGAGAAAGCTTTGCTTCCCGCGGTACCACCCTGGCTAGTAAGATTCACGAAGTGAATCCAACCTCTCGAGCATTCGTAACGTGAATGAAACGCTTCATTTACTTACTGCAAAAGCAGGTTCAACTCAGAACTCAAGGGTGATCTTCAATATCTTCGCTTATTCCGGGCTTTCACCATCCCCGGTTCGCTAAAAATAAGTGTGTGAAGAATTTACTTTCCCTGTCATCGTCTAATTTCATAATGAATTGTATTGTTAAAAAATTATATGCGAAAAAAGTGTTCAAAGTCAAGGAATCGTTTAAATTTCCTCTTCCACTCTCTCATTTAATTCTATTTCAGTCGCATCCACTTCATAATCCAGAAGATGATCCCAATCGTCATTGTCCAGTAAATCGAGCTGTGCACCGACAAGCATTTTGAAACGTGTTCGGAATACTTTGGATTGCTTTTTCAAATCTTCAATATCCATTGCTATTTTCCTTGCTTTCACAAGTGACTCATTTACGATCCTGTCAGCATTTTTCTCTGCTTCCTTTATGATCAGTTTCGCTTCTTTTTGGGCATTGCGCCTTAATTCTTCGGCTGCTTCCTGAGCGACAATAATCGACTTGTTAAGTGTACCCTCAATTGTCGTAAAATGTCCCAAACGATCGAAAGTCTCGTTCAGTTTATCTTCAAGTTCCTTCTTCTCCCTCAAAATCAGTTCATAATCTTTAATGACCTGGTCGAGAAATTCATTTACTTCATCTTCATCATACCCTCGAAATACTTTGTTAAATTCCTTGTTATGTATATCTATCGGGGTTAAGGGCATTACGGCACCTCCAGAACGGTTTCTACTCTAGTATGTTAAAACTCTATATTCGACAATAAATTTATGATTCCTGCTTTTTCTTGAATTATTTTTGTCTGCCTAACGAGATTCTCCACTTATCCTTCTTGGTTTTCCCATCGATTGAAGTTATTTTACATCTGCCAAAACCTCTTATGGAAAGTGTGTCACCCTCACGGCATTCTTCCGAGACGTTTTCCGTTTGCTTGAAATTCACCTTTACTTTTCCTGACGTTATCAAGGACTGGGTTTTTTGACGGGACAAATTCAGGACGGCCGATAGCACACTGTCAAGCCTAAGAGAACTGACGGTGGTTACTTGCTCTTCCCATTTTTCCTTAACTTGAACGATATTCTCGATTGGAAGCCGTTTGATGGAAACGGAAGCATTACCTATTTTCTCAAGATTTCCAGTGAGATATGAATCCATCTCTTCGGCAGCTATAAATTGAATATGATCTTCCGTCACTATTATATCACCAAATTTTTCACGTTTTACCCCAAGTGACATCAAGGTTCCAAGTATTTGCCTATGTTCAAGCGTTACAAATTTTTTTGGATAGGAGATATCGTATAAGGAGATATTGAAATCAGATGGTTCAGGAGAGTAATAATCAGGGTAAATGAGCACACGTTTTCGCTCTACGAAATCGCTCCCGCCATTGAATTGCAGTTTCGCTTCCGGATCATTCCCTATTAGGGAAGTAAGGATTTCCTGCTGACGCGGATCAAGAAAATCAGATAGTTTCGGAGCGTAGGAATGTTTAACCTGATCAATCCAATTCATGGCCTGATCGATAAAATCTTTTTCCTCCGGCCTGAAATGCTGATAAATACTCATGATTGAATAAATGCTCCTTAATTATCAAATTAATGGTCGTTCATATGGAATTGATTGAACTCATTCTGCGTTGCAACTACACAGCGGAAAATGTTCCGACTGTGTAGTAATATGCATGTCAGGTTAATTGTTGATCATCCAATTAATGTCTGTAAGTAATAGATTCCATAACCGCTGGCAAAATTAAGAACCAGCAAGGCCACAAGAGGTGAAAGATCAATCATGCCAAGTGGCGGAATGAACTTTCTGAACGGTTCTAAATACGGTTCGCAAATTTTTTCCAAAAATTGACCGATTGATGTCTCCCTTGCATTGGGGAACCATGACATCAATATGTAAACGATTAATGCCATTGAATAAATTTCAATTAAATAATATAAACCCTGAAGCACTAGACCCATTAACCATTACCACCTCGCTTCTTCGTACTCCTCTTCGGCGGCGAAGCCGGTAATATTACCGGAAACATCGACGTTGTCCGGAGTACATAAGAATATATCTGTTCCGATTTTTTGGATATCCCCGCTGATTGCATAGACAGTCCCACTTAGAAAATCGATGATTCGCTTTCCTTGGTCATGCTGGATTCGTTGAAGGTTCACGACTACTGCGCGCCTGTTTTTCAAATGATCAGCTACCTCCTGGGCTTCTGCATAAGCACGCGGCTCCAATAATACTACTTTAGAAGATTTCTGTACGCTTTGCAAACTTACGATATTCTGATTGGTATTATTCCCTGCAGAAGCGGACTGCTGCTGTTTAGCTGACTTCACGACTTTTGGTTCAGCCTCCTCTTCTTCCACCACTTCATCCCTGTACTCATACTCATCATCCAGCGCGAAATAAGATTTAAATTTTGATACGAACGACATCTATAGCGTACCTCCTTAAAATTATTCGCCTACAAGTGCTGTACCAATCCGGATCATTGTGGCGCCTTCCTCAATGGCAATCATGAAATCATTGGACATCCCCATGGACAATTCAGTACAGGGGGCATGCTCCAACTCCAAAGCTTGTACTTCAACCTGGATGCCCTTCAGTTTCCGGAAGCATTCCCGCAAAATCCGTTCATCATCGGTCAATGGAGCCATCGTCATCAATCCTGCAACATTCACCTTATCAAAAGCAGATAACCCTTTTATGAAATCAATAGTCGCCTCTGGATTCAGACCATGTTTTGATTCCTCACCAGATACATTCACCTGCACTAAACAGTTTATCGGCTCATTTGCGCGTTTTTGAATTTCTTCTGCCAAAGAAATGCGATCCAAAGAATGGATATATGAAATTTTGTCGATGACATTCTTAACTTTCCGTGTTTGCATGGAACCAATATAATGCCAGTTTGGCTTGTCCTTCAGCACTTCATATTTAGCCAATAGCCCTTCGTCACGGTTTTCGCCCAAATCAAGTATTCCCGCTTCCAATGCTTCATTCGCTCTCTCGACCGAAACATATTTCGTCACTGCGATTAACTTTATCGCTTCTCGGTCCCTTCCACTATTTTCACATGCAATATTTATTTTTTCTTCGATGTTTTTTAAATTGTCCACTACTTTCACTGTTACTCTAAATCCTCCTTCCAACCGATAAAACTCATCAATCTGCCTGTCTTCCCGTTATCACGGCGATGTGAAAAAAACAATTCATGATCACAGCTTGTACAGTATGATGTAACGTCGATCTGACTATTTGGAATTCCTGATTTTTGAAGAATCAATGCATTAAGTTGCTTAAGGTCTAACTGATATTGTCCTTCACTGATTAAATTATAGGGCTTTTCGTCAATATCTACCAGCAAATTCTGCACTAAATCCATGACATAATCATCAACTACATAGCATTTCGAACAAATCGAAGGTCCAATAACAGCAAATATCTCACTTGCTTTTATACCCTCATTCAGCCATGCCTCAACCATCTTTCGTGCAATCCCATTAACCGTGCCCTTCCAGCCAGCATGTGCCACCCCAATCATACCATGTGCCGGAGCAAGAAAGTATAAGGGCACGCAGTCTGCAAAGCAAAGGGTCAATAGAACGTTTGGATCCTTCGTATAAAATCCATCAGTCGCTTTAAAGGCTGAATCATAATCCGCAGCACCTCTCCCGCAATCGCGGCTGGTAACCTGATGGATATTCGTTTCATGTGTCTGCTCGGCCCCTATCCATTCATTAAGCGGATATATCAGCTTATCGGCTATAATCCTGCGGTTTCCCTGGACATCACCAAGTTTATCCCCGACATGAAAACCGGTATTCAATGTTTGGAAATCACCTGTACTGACTCCCCCATTTTTTGTGGTGAAGCCCGCTACGAGCTGGAGATTTTTTTGTCTCCAGCTGTCAATGAGCATATATTGGTCTTTTATTAAAACAAATGGCTCTTTCATGCTATAAACCTCTTTATTTTTAGTCTAGTGTATCATATATTTGCGCCATGCACCTTTAAAAACGTTCATCTTTCAGTTCTCCTTGAAATACCGTCTGATGTTCAACAAGTATGACATCCGCACCGATTTTTTTTATTTTGCGCCATGGAATCACAATGTCTTGTTCTCTTCCAAAAAAACCCATCAATCGGGTGCCATTTGAAACGACGATGGCCTCTATTTTCCCCGTGGCCGTATTTATTTCAAGGTCTGACATATTACCCAACTTCTTCCCATCCGCTATATTGACGATATCCTTTATTTGAAATTCCGAAATCCTGGTCACATCACTCAGCTCCTCAAAAATTCATCATAGATGAAGGTCCTATTCCTATGTATATGACAAGATGCGCTCAAGGATGAAGATTACGATAAATAAACGTCCCCGATTCACGATCTCTTCCGGAAGGGATTTTCAACAAAATAAAAAAGCCGCAATGGATAAGTAGCTATGAAGCGGGTATCGACATTTTTGCCCTGCCCGCTTCAGCTAACTTTTTCTCATGCTCAGCTTCTACTGTTGGATATTTTTATTCATTTGCTTGATTGCCGCTTTTTCCAAGCGGGAGACCTGTGCTTGTGAAATGCCGATTTCCTCGGCTACCTCCATTTGCGTCTTCCCTTGGAAAAACCGTTTGCGAAGGATCATTTTTTCCCGGTCATTCAACCGTCTCATGCCTTCATTTATAGCTATTTCATCAATCCAGGTACTATCTTTATTTTTTTCATCACTCAGTTGGTCGAGTACATAAATCGGATCCCCGCCATCATTATAAATCGGTTCAAAAAGTGAAACTGGATCTTGTATAGCATCTAGTGCAAAAACAATTTCTTCATGAGGTACTTCCAACACCTTGGCGATTTCTTCAGCTGTCGGCTCACGAAGGGTCTGGCTAATGAGCTTTTCTTTTACCTGCAAAGCTTTGTAAGCGATGTCTCTTAAAGAACGGGATACCCGAATCGGATTATTGTCACGAAGATATCTTCTGATTTCTCCAATAATCATCGGTACAGCATACGTTGAAAACTTAACATTTTGACCTAGGTCAAAGTTATCTATCGACTTCATCAACCCTATACAGCCTACCTGAAATAGATCATCTACATACTCTCCCCGATTGTTGAAGCGTTGAATGACGCTTAGAACGAGTCGAAGATTCCCGTTTACCAGTTTTTCTCTTGCTGAAATATCGCCATCTTGCAGTTCTTTAAAGAGTTTTCTCATTTCTTCATTCTTTAAAACCGGTAATTTTGATGTATCCACACCGCAGATTTCAACCTTATTACGAGACAAAATTATTCCCTCCTCACAGGAGCGCTGTACAAAAAACAGTATTTCCGCGGGAGGAAAAAATATGCACATGGCTAGAACAGAAAATCCCGATTATTTTTCAATATCGCTACCGAAGTATTGATTTGATTGACATTTAAGCACTTTATTTTTTTACACCATTTTATTAAATTCTTTACGAAGCCTCTTAATAATCCGTTTTTCCAATCGCGAAATGTAAGATTGGGAAATCCCCAGCATGTCGGCAACGTCCTTTTGGGTTTTTTCTTCTCCTCCTGCAAGTCCAAAACGGAGTTCCATTATCTGTTTTTCACGTTCCGATAACTGTGTAAGTGCTTTTGTCAGCAACTTACGGTCAACGTTTGCCTCTAGGTCTTTCGTGATAATGTCATCATCCGTTCCAAGTACATCGGATAACAGAAGTTCATTTCCATCCCAATCAATATTCAGAGGTTCATCAAAAGAAACTTCAGAGCGGATTTTGTTATTTCTGCGTAAATACATCAATATTTCATTCTCGATGCATCTCGATGCATATGTAGCCAGTTTTATTTTCTTCTCAGGATTGAATGTATTCACAGCTTTAATCAAACCTATGGTACCTATGCTGATTAAATCTTCAATGTTGATGCCTGTATTTTCGAATTTCCTGGCAATATAAACAACCAGCCTTAAATTTCGTTCAATCAAGATCGAGCGTGCAGCTTCATCGCCATTTGGTAATTTATTGATCAGTATTGCCTCTTCTTCCTTTGAAAGGGGCGGCGGCAGAGCCTCACTCCCTCCTATATAAAATATTTCGTCCGTTTTCAATCCGAGCTTGAACAATAGTTTGTACCAAAAGTAAGTAAGCCGAAGAATGAATTTCTTCAAAATAATTCTCCCTTCTAATAAACGGATTATGGGTCAAATTTAAGAGTGAATCGATGGTTCAGGAGGCAGTTTGCACCGGTATGCCGGTTAACATCTTCGGGTGAACGATAGATTGATAGCTATTGTCGGGAGAGAGTTGTTGAAAGGTAAACGAAATGAGACCCTGCTTGACATGAAATTCTTTTTCTCCTTGAACGATTTTAATATAATCCGGTTTGATTGCGGTTAACAGCTGATGTTCATGACCTACGACTTTATAAGGGATGACACGCATTCTTCCTGTCCATGAATATTCGGGCTGCACTTCCTGACTAATCAGGGTATCGGGGTTTTTAAAGAGCTCTAGCATATCATTCGGAATTCCTGTTTCCGCGCCTGAAAGTGAAATGATCATTACTGGGGAGCGTGTAATCGGGTCATATAGTTGATTGCCGCTATCCACCAATCCATGAAACGTTCCTTCAAAGTCAGAAATTTTAACCGAGACCGAAACCATTTGTTCATGTGTAAGCTTAGTCATTTCCATCCCTTCTAGTGTTCGCTTGGAAAATTGCCAGGCGAGCGGGAACCCGATCATTACGAATATCCAGCTGACAGGGTCGCCAAAACGATTGATTCCGGCATATTGACCAGGGTCCTTGGACACGATTTGGAATTCAAATAGGTAGTGAAGTCCCAGAAGGATTCCTCCCGATAAAAATGTCACAAAATATAAAGTGGCCACCGATTTAACGAAAAGTTTTAACCTATTAAACCCAAAGGTTGCCAGCACCATGACCATGGATACTAAAATCTTCATGTATACCCCGTCGGCAATTGCATAAAAAGGAGTGAATGCCAATACGATAATGAAGGAACCAATCAGTCCGCCGATGCACACCCGCCAAAGAGCTACCCTTCGTTTGAGAATGATTGCGGTCCAATATAAAAGGAGGCAGTCAAATAACCAATTCAATAACCAGATCACATCTAAATATAAAGTCAAACACCCTCCCCTCCTTATATGAACTAACCTTCCACTAGCAAAAAGTATAGCGTACCTGCCCTAAGAAAGTGTGTCACTTTTTGTACCGAAAACTTAAGAGTTTTTCAGTCATTTTTACCCTTTTTGTAGAAAATCAGCTATTGATATTTTCAATACTGTCTTAGAGACTATCCTGCTCCCTTTTACTTCTGTCGATTTATGTTATAAAAGTTTAATAATTTCTCTCTCATCTTTTTACATTAATGAATGGAAGTGAACAAGATGGAAGCTCCCTTCTGCCAAGGCAACATCCAGCACAATTCCGTCTATGAATGCATTTTATTAACGACAAAAAACCGCCCCCAAATGGGAACGGCATATAACGTCGGTATTAACGGCGTCTATTACGGTTACGGAGGAAGGTTGGAATATCCAAAGCCTCATCACCTTGATTGGCATTACGTGAAGGCTGTTCATTGACTTCTTCCCTCTTCACTTCACGCTTCACGTTAGACTGTGGCGTTTGTTGTGTCTGAGGTCTTGATTGCTGCTGCTGTCCGAGTGTTGGACGTCCAGTAGGCCGAATTGAAGCTTCAACCTCGTTAAAGCCTGTAGCAATTACCGTAACGACGATTTCATCTTTAAGGTTTTCATTGATAACAGAACCAAAAATCATGTTGACGTCTTGATCGGATGCTGTAGCCACGATATCGGCCGCTTCCTGGACTTCAAAAAGACTTAGGTTCGTACCACCGGTAATATTCATCAGTACGCCTTGGGCGCCATCAATCGATGTTTCAAGCAACGGACTGGAAATGGCTTTTTTCGCCGCTTCCGCCGCACGGTTTTCCCCGGAGGAAATCCCGATTCCCATAAGAGCTGAACCTTTGTTGGACATGATCGTCTTCACATCGGCAAAGTCCAAGTTAATAAGACCTGGAACAGCAATTAAATCTGAAATCCCTTGTACACCTTGGCGAAGTACATTATCCGCTTCACGGAATGCTTCAAGCATTGGCGTGCTTTTATCGACGATTTCAAGGAGGCGGTCGTTCGGAATGACGATCAGTGTGTCAACCGATTCCTTCATGGATGAAATGCCGCCCTGTGCCTGTGTTGCACGTTTTCGGCCTTCGAAAGTAAATGGACGTGTAACTACACCCACTGTAAGGGCCCCTAGATCTTTAGCAATGCCCGCTATGACAGGAGCTGCCCCCGTTCCCGTACCGCCGCCCATTCCAGCCGTTACGAATACCATATCGGCACCTTTAAGCGCTTCTTCAATCTGCTCTTTGCTTTCTTCAGCTGCTTTTTTTCCTACCTCTGGATTGGCACCTGCACCCAAACCGCGTGTAAGCTTCCCACCGATTTGCATTTTGATTTCTGCTTTTGATAGATTAAGAGCCTGTGCGTCAGTATTGACAGAAATAAACTCAACACCCTGTACACCATGCTCGATCATTCTGTTTACCGCATTGTTTCCGCCGCCGCCAACACCTATTACTTTTATCGTTGCTAATTGTTCTAGATTAGAATCAAACTCCAACATGACAATCCTCCTATTTTGACGAAATTCCCGATTCTTAATGATTGTTATTCAAAAAAGTAACCCAGGATTTTTTTGAATTTAGATTCACCTTTTTCACCTTGTTTTTTAGCCGTGTTCTCTTTATTTTTCTGAGAAACCTTCTGGCTGCGCTGGTCGTTATCTTCTTGAGCTTGTCCAGCTGCTACAGGAGTTTTATTAGCGGTGTTTTTTTGCATTCTCTCTTTCTTGCATGCGTGTTTAATCAAACCAACAGCCGTGGTGTATTGGGGTTCCCTAACACCGATGTAATTGGGTTCAGCTGTCCTTACTCGGTTTTGGAACACATATTGAGCTAGCTCCAGGACACCCGGCATCTTGACGACGCCCCCGGTCAACACGAAACCACCCGGTATATCCTGGAAGCCAAGTCTCTTCAAATCATCTTGAATCAACTCGAATATTTCGGTCACCCGCGCTTCAATGATATCCGAAAGCATTAACTGATTGCAGGTCTGTTGCTGATCGCTGCCGATGATCGGTATTTGGAATACTTCATCTTCAGACGCGTCATCATAAAAGGCATGTCCATGCTTTACTTTTATTTTCTCAGCTTCTTCCATAGTCGTTCTTAGAACGATGGAAAGGTCTTTCGTAAGTGTTTCCCCGCCTATAGGTATCACAGACGTATATTGTAAATAGCCTTGTTCGAAAATTGCCAGGGTCGTGGAACCTCCGCCAATATCGACAAGCGCGACACCAAGTTCTTTTTCATCCTTGGATAAAACAAGGGAACCTGCGGCTAAGGGCTGAAGTGCGATATCGGTTATTTCCAATCCTGCCCTTTCCACACAGCGCAGCGTATTATGTAAAATTGTCCGAAGACCTGTGATTAATATCCCTCTCATTTCCAACCGGACACCTATCATGCCCCGTGGATCACTGATTTCATCAAGTTCATCAACTTTGTAGTGAATCGGCACCACGTCGATGATTTCCCTGTCGGATGGTATCGTTATTAACTCCGCTGCTTCCCTGACACGGAAAACGTCATGCTCGGTAATCTCTTTATTGTCACTGGATACCGCTACTACCCCATGACACGGCTGAAGCGTCACATGATTTCCACTTATGCCGACGATTACCTTTGTTATCTCCATCCCTATCATCCGTTCTGCTTGCTCTATAGCCTTTTGAATGGATTGGACGGTTTCATCTATACCGACGATCGAACCCTTTTTGAGCCCTTCTGATTTAACATTTCCTACACCGATTATATTTAATGTGTCATTGACCATTTCCCCAATGATAACTTTTACACTGGATGTACCGATGTCAAGACTTACGTATATTTCGTTGCTGTTCATTCCATGGCACCTCCTTCAGTTTTATACATGTATTAGTAGAATAACATTTTTATATCGAAGACTTATACATTATAGAATAACAGAACTGTTTACAACAACTGACGAATTTCATAGATAAGCGTTTCATTTTGTATTTCCGAACAAAACTCGTAGATTTCTCATTTTTTGGTGCATATTGTTCGCTTCTCTACGAGTCTTATCTACTTAAAAAACTAGATACTGCCATAAACTATTCGTCATTTATAACTTAATTCCCTTTAAAATTATAGATTTTTTTTCTGCTTTTTCCGGGAAATGGACCATTTTTCAATCAGGATCCTTCTAATCAGGGCAATATTTTGAAAGAGCCTGACACCGAACACAAAGATTGCGGCTAAATATAAGTCTACACCAAGATGTACACCTAGAAAAGCCAAACCTGCGGCTAAAACAATATTAAAGAAGAATCCTGTTACAAATACAACTTCATCATAAAGATTTTGCAAATGAGCCCGTATCCCCCCAAATAAGGTATCAAAAGCAGCAAGCACAGCAATGGAGAGATAATTTGAATATTCATGGGGAATATCAAAATCCACCAAAAAACCAAGGGTGATTCCAATCAACAGACCAAAAACTGAAAGCCACATTACGATTCCCCCCCATCCATAATGGGTTCCATATGTTCCACGTTAATAGCATTTTGGTAAGCCGGCAATGTCAACTCGCCGGAAGGCACATTAATCTGCACTTCAAAATTGTCTATAAAGAAATCATCCATAAGTTCGGAACCTTCAATGCGCTGCTTCAGTTTCTTTGGATTAACGGTTATTGCCTGCATTTCGACCGGGTAATGAACCAGAGGATATCCGTCCATTTTCGGCTGCCCATTAATATCACGAATAACCGATGTTGATATATACCTTTGTCCTGAAATGGAAATTTCGTCAGCTCCATACCTATACATTTCATTAATGAGCCGAATGATCAATACTGGTGAAATATACTCGACCTTCTCACCAAGAAGGATATCGGCTTTGATAGGCTGTATAGATACGATTACCCCATTACCCTTTATTTCGGTCAAACCTGCGTCAGTCTTCAATTCGGTCAGGGTGTCACGCAAGACTTCTTCTTTACCCTCATTTTTCTTTGTTTCATAAGATGCTATCTTTCCCTCAAGCTTACTGATACCCTCTATTAATTCCGCCTGGGTCTGCTGTTCTTTCAATAAATCATTTTTCAGTTCCCACATATCCCTTGTATCGGATACGACAGGCTGATTCACCAAATTGAATTGAATAGCGAGCATGAAGCCAGCAATCAACGTAACCAAACTAAAAGAAAGCTTTTTTTTCATTTCCAGTTTCTCACCAATCTTTCATCGAATCCGGCGGTCACGATCACCCTCCAATAATTGGATCAAAAATGATATTCTTTTGCTTTTCCACTGTAAAGATAATATTCTCATTAACCAGCTGTTCCTTGATGCCACCCGGTAAATCCAGTGAAGCACCCAGGACTTCCGGGTCCCCTATCGCAGATATGATGAAGGGAGCAGGATGCTGATGGCCATCGATTGTAATCACAGGCCCATTACAGATTATGTATGAATCATGATTTAACCTTTGACCGTTAATCGCAACAGCCTCTGCACCTGATATGTATAGTTCATTGACGACCTTGAAGACATGCTGTTCATGGACGAGGTAATTATTAACATTGGCTTCTGATTCCATATCTGTACCATCTTCAAGCGTCACCTGAAGTCCTGAGCCTTTCACTTTCACTTTCCCGAGAAACATTCGGTATTTTTCCGTTTCCTTTGCCAAATTGAAAAAAAGCTGCTTTTCCTGCGCTAGGTCTTTTTCTATTTGGGATACATTTTCTTGCTTCTGGAGGAGTTCCTTCTGAAGTTCCCGGTTCTGCTTCTCTTGTTCGATCAGCTGCTGCCTGAGCTCATATTCCTGGTCCCAGGCTTTGTCCTTCCCAGAATCTTCACCTTCTTTGGTCAGATTGTAAGAGAAGGCAATCATGAATCCGAGAACCACGCAAACCAGGGGTAAAACCACCCGTTTGCCATTAATTTTCCTCATTGGTGTCTTCCTTTTGTTCAGCGTCTTCATATGCTTTAAAATAAGAACCCACTTCCAGATCGATGACACCCTTTACATTTGGATCCAGCTGGCTGACTATCGATGGATAGTGAATCATTTTCTCGTATAAAGTCCGGCTTGTCGCACTTACTTCAAACCCATCGTTCATGAACATGACGATATGGTATTCATCGGTTTTTGTAGGAGCGTAATGAATTTCCGAAATGGCATTCTGTATCTCGACAGGAAGCTTGTCCAGCTCTTCTAAAAGCAACTTTAATGCTTTACCCTCTTTGAAACCAATTAAAACAGGGGCAAATACTGGAATCTCTCCTGTTGCTAACTCCTCTAAAACGGACCCGTTTTCCAAAATGGGTGCAAACTTCCCATTATTGGACAGATATGCCATCCTGTTATGTTCCGAAACCGTAATTTTAATGGAATTAGGAAATACCGGTGTCACCTTAACGCTTTTTATTTCTTGATTTTTTTTGATATTGGCTTCGGCTGTCCCTGTATCAACCTTCCAGATGCTTCGATCCTTCTTCACCTTACTCAATTTAATGATCTGATTGGAAGTAATATAACGATTCCCCTCTACCTGCACGGATTTCACATAGCTCAACGGGGATAGGAAATATAACACACAAGCAACAAGAATGAAGAAAAGGGACAGCAAAAGAACAAGTCGCCTGTTTGCTTTGCTTTTTCTTAATTGTTTTAATTTCGGGATGCGGTCCTCAATGGAAACGATTTTTCCCTTTTCCATCCCCTTCACCTCTTCCTGAAAAAATGGATGGTTCTTGACAGTGCAGAAATCAAGATAAACTCAATATTATGTTCTAAACAAACTTTAAAGGTAACACATTATATCACAATATTTGGATATAATGAATCCTATTATTTCCTTCCGATAATTTCCACTTCTGTTTCCATTTCAACTTCAAATTTATCATATACAGTATCCTTCACATGCTGTATCAAGGCTTGAACATCCGCTGCACTTCCATTACCTGTGTTAACGATGAAGTTCCCGTGCATCGGTGAAATCTGAGCTCCTCCAATAGAATGTCCCTTCAGGCCTGCATTCTCGACCAATTTACCAGCATGGTGTGGAAGTGGATTCCTAAATATGCTCCCGGCACACGGAAGGTTATATGGCTGGGTATCTTTACGATAATTCTTGTTATTTTGCATTCTTTCAACGATTTCGGTTTTATCCCCCTCTGTCAATTGAAAAATCGCTTCCAGTACGATACCAGGCCTTTTCTTCTGAAGCAAAGAAGTTCGATAAGAAAACTCCATTTCCTCTTTCGAAAGCCAAGCTAGAGTTCCATCTTCAAAAAGAACATGTGCCTGCTTGAGGATTTCACTCATATCGGAACCATGTGCACCAGCGTTCATATAGACTGCTCCGCCGACGGAACCAGGAATTCCACTGGCAAATTCCAATCCTGCATATCCTTTTTTACTGATTTGTACGGAGAGGCTGACAAGTGATACCCCAGCTCCTGCTTTGATCTCCGTCCCATTTATCTCGAGATGATCAAGTCCTCTACCCAATTTAAGCACGGCACCTTCAATACCGCCATCACTGACCAGCAGGTTCGAGCCCCTTCCGATCACCCTCCACGGCATCCCATTTTCTTTGATGACCTGCATCGTTTTTTCTATATTTTCAATGGATGACGGCACGATGAATAAATCAGCCGGCCCCCCAATTTTCATAGTTGTATGATTTGCAAGCGGTTCCTGTTCAAGAACTTTGCCGATTTTCATTTCAGTTAATTGCTTTATCACATTATCCATGATAAACCTCCTTGTTGTTCCAAAATTCCAAGATATAATTTTCATTTCCTCTTCTTCCATGAGGTCACTTATATTACAAGATTAATATCGCCTTTTTAGCAGAAAAATGAACAGAAGCAAGCCCCAGTACGGCCTAACCCTCTTATACTATAGTCTAAACAAAGACGTATTGCCAATATTTATTGTGGATTCCCCAACTTTCATACATGGTAATATTTAAGCGGCATTTCATTTATTTCTAAATTTCGGCATGTCCCCAAAAAAAATCGTTTTTCCTGGAAGGGTTTTCAACGTAAAAAAGGGAAGCCCTGCGTTCAACAGGACTTCCCTTTTGCCAAACCACATTTCTACTTATTTCAGAACCTCGAATATCGGCTAATGTTCAGGAGCACCCCAATCGCCATCAACATGAGCGTCAGCGATGAACCGCCATAACTTAAGAGGGGCAAGGTGATACCCGTAACCGGCATAAGTCCCGTTACCACCCCTATATTGATCATTACTTGAATGGCGACCATTGCAATGATCCCCACCGCTACAAGGCTCCCGTATAAATCAGGGGCACCAAGTGCGATCCGAATGCCCCGCCAAAGCATTAGCGCAAATAATAAAATGACAAGAGAGCCCCCGATGAAGCCAAGTTCCTCGGAAAGTATGGCAAAAATGAAATCAGTCTGCGGTTCGGGTAAATAGAAAAACTTTTGGCGGCTTTGCCCGAGCCCCAATCCGAACAATCCCCCTGGCCCGATTGCATAAAACGATTGAATCATCTGAAATCCACTGCCCAAAGGGTCTTCCCATGGATCCAGAAAAGACGTGATCCTTTTTATCCGGTAGGGCGCTGACAAAATCAGACCGATAAAACCTGCTACCCCAATTAGCCCCAAGCCGACAAAATGACTGATTCTTGCCCCGGAAATAAAAATCATGACAATGCACGTTCCTACCATTACCGTTCCCGTTCCAAGGTCCGGCTGTAACATGATCAAACCAAATGCCAAAAACACTAATCCCAAGGATGGAAGCATCCCTTTTTTAAAGGAGGTGATCAGCTTTTGCCGTTCTGATAAAAACTTAGCTAAAAAAGCGATCATCGCCAGCTTCATGAACTCAGAGGGTTGGACCGAAAAAGCACCTACACCAATCCAGCTCCTCGAACCATTTCTCGCCATCCCTATACCTGGTACAAGCACAGCCAATAACATAATGAAACAAATGATGATAAGGATTTTGGCCCATGTCCGCCACGTCCAGTAATCCACATTCATGATGAAAAACATGGCTATGACACCGACGCAGGCAAAAAGCAACTGCCTTTTAGCAAAATAAAACGAATCATCAAATTTATATGTTGCCCAAATGGCACTCGCGCTGTAAACCATGATTAATCCAACAGTCAAAAGACTTAAGGTGACGATAATGAGAATGAGATCAGGATTCGATTTTTTTAATGGCACGGACATCCACCTCTAGGAAGTTTTTAGCCTACGAATATAAACATCAGTGCTGATTGCTTGTCAGCACTTTAGTCAAAAAAAAAGCGATAACGGCTCATTATCGCTTTTTTTCATGGTGTCAACGTAGAAGCAGGTTCACTTCTCTCTGCGAAAGCTCTTACTTAAGTTTATGCACGGCCTCCATAAACATGTCTCCTCTTTGCTCAAAAGTTTTATATTGATCCCAGCTTGCACAAGCCGGGGAGAGAAGAATACAGTCGCCTTCATTTGATATTTCAAATGCAGCCGGCACGGCCTTTTCTACATTATCGACACGTTTTATATTCGCTATTCCTATTTCTTTGGCTACCCGTTCAATTTTTTCCGCCGTTTCACCAAAAGTTATCACGGCTTTGACATTTTTCATCGCCGGTTTCAACTCATCAAATTCATTTCCGCGATCCAGACCGCCTGCCAATAAGATGACCGGTTCCGTAAAGGATGTTAACGCTTTGGATGCTGCAAGAATGTTCGTCGCTTTTGAATCATTATAAAATTTACGGTTATCGATCGTTGCCACGAACTGCAGACGGTGCTCCACACCATAAAATGTTTTCAGTACAGTCTGAATGGCTTCATTAGCTACACCCTTCAGCTTGGCCGCTGAGATGGCGGCGAGCACATTTTCCAAATTATGCTTCCCGGGAAGGGCTATCTCTGAAACTTCAATGATTTTTTCCCCTCGGAAACAGGCTGCACCATCTTCCATATAGGCTCCATTCTCATGTTTCACTTCAGCTGAAAAAGGAACAAGTTCAGCCTTGGTCTCTTTCGCCATGGATAAAACAAGATCTTGATCTGCATTATAAATCATGTAATCTGATGCTATTTGATTTTTCGTGATGGCAGCTTTTGCTTCGACATATTCCTGTTTGGAACTGTGATAATCCAAATGTGCATCATACAAATTTGTCACGATTGAGATTTCAGGACGAAATTCGTCTATTCCCATTAACTGAAACGATGATAATTCTATGACGATCGAGTCATCTGGTTTTGCATGTTCAGCAACACCTGATGCCACTGTCCCGATATTACCGGCAATCAGCGGGGATTTTTCACCGGACTTCAACATTTCGTATATCAATGTTGTCGTGGTCGTTTTCCCATTTGTACCAGTGATTCCTATGAAAGGTGCTTCACTTATCTGGTAGGCCAGTTCAACTTCCGTGATAACAGGAATCCCTTTTTCCAATGCCCCTTTTACGATAGGGTTCCGATAGGGTATTCCCGGATTTTTCACGATCAGCTCGAACCCCTCATCCAGAAGCTCGATTGGATGACTGCCGCAGATGACTTTGATTCCCTGTTCAAGAAGTCCTTGAGCCTCAGGATTTTCCGATAATGGCTTCATGTCATTAACCGTCACGAAAGCACCTAATTTATGTAGAAGCGAAGCTGCCATCACTCCGCTTTTTGCCAAACCCAATACTAATATCTTTTTCTCTGAATACTTTACAGTCTCTTTCAATTATATCCACACCTCTAAATAGATTCCGAGTACCGCACACAGCAGCCCCACTGTCCAGAAAGTGACGACGACACGCCATTCCGACCAGCCGGAAAGCTCATAATGGTGGTGAAGCGGACTCATTTTAAAAATACGTTTACCAGTCGTTTTAAAAGACCCTACCTGAAGGATGACCGAGAGCGTTTCAATGACGAAGACTCCGCCAATGATTACCAGGAGGATTTCAAGCTTCGTTAACAAGGCGATGGTTGCAATCGCTCCCCCAAGGGCCAAGGAACCCGTATCTCCCATGAAAACCTTTGCCGGGTGTGCATTGAATACCAAAAATCCGAGTACTGCACCGACAACCGCCACCGAAAAAATGGCGACATCATATTGTGACTGACTCCAGGCCAAAATGGCAAAAGCCCCAAAGGCAATGGCTGATGTCCCTGAGACAAGTCCATCAAGCCCATCCGTCAAATTGACGGCATTTGAAAAGCCTACCAGCCAGAATATAACGATAAACAGATAAAACCAGCCAAAATCAAAAGCAAAGTCAGTGCCTGGAATCGTCAATTCAGGATTAAAACGGTCTGTCTGCTTGAAGACGAAGTAAAAGATGACCGAAATCACAATTTGTCCAAGCAGTTTTTGCTTGGAAGTCAGTCCCAGGTTACGCTTCATGACCACTTTGATGAAATCATCAAGGAAACCTAGTAAACCAAAACCTAAAGTAACGAATAATAATAAATACGTTTCGGTTGAAGGTGCCGAAAATTTCAAAGTCATGACTAGTGTAGCGATGGTAACAGATAATAATATGACCAAACCGCCCATGGTGGGTGTTCCCGTTTTCTTCAAATGCGATTGCGGGCCTTCTTCCCTAATACTTTGCCCGAATTTCAATCTTCTTAAAAACGGGATGAAAATCGGCGAAAGAAGAACGGTTACTAAAAACGCCACCAAAATCGTATAAAAAATCACTTGTTCCAACATTCCTTATTCCCTCATTCCTAACACAATTCAAAAATAAAATTCTGCTTGATGTCTTTTCCTATTTGTTGCAGGTCAATTCAGCGTTGGTTCAAACGGAACCCAAACGACTTTGAATCGCCTTTTCCGCTTCCTCACGGTCATCGAAGTGAAGCACTTCGTCACCTACCAATTGATAAGTTTCATGACCTTTTCCAGCAATTAAAATAACGTCGCCCTCTTCCGCCTTGGAAACTGCGTAAGCTATCGCCTGCCTGCGGTCTTCAATAACCTTATATTCTTTGCCTGCTACACCAGCTTCCATATCCCGGAGGATCTGGGCAGCATCTTCACTGCGTGGATTATCCGAAGTGAAGATCGGGTCAGTCGCCAAGCTGCAGGCAATTTGCGCCATGATTGGACGCTTTGTCTTGTCTCGGTCCCCGCCGCAGCCCACTATCACGTAAATTTTCTTTCTAGCAAACTCACCAACAGTCTTTAGAACATTTTCCAAACTGTCCGGTGTATGGGCATAGTCAACAATGACCGGGAAGTCCTGATTCGCTGAAATGAGCTCAAAACGGCCTGCAACACCTTTTATATCCTCGATGGATCTAATTGTCTCATCCAGGTCGTTACCAGCGCACAAAGCAGCAGAGATGGCAGAGAGTACATTATAAACACTGAATTTCCCAATTAGCTTCAGCTGAATGTCTCGCTCTTCTTTACCTGCTGTCAAGGTGAACGATGTGCCATTTGCATCAATTTTTATATCCTTGGCCCTGATATCCGATTCATTGTCTATGCCGTATGTAACGACTGTAGCAGCAGTAGCCTTAATGAAATCGGCAGTTGCCTCATCATCAGCATTAAGCACAGCATATTTAGGGCGATTTTCTATGTAAGCATTGCCAAGCTGTGAGAAAAATAAGGATTTTGCCTGCCTGTATCTGTCCATGGTTTTATGAAAATCCAAATGATCCTGTGTGAGATTCGTAAAGACGGCAATATCATAATCACAGCCATGGACACGCCCAAGCTCAAGTGCATGCGATGAAACCTCCATAATAGCCGTGGAGACGGATGCTTCGACCATTTCATGAAAAGCCTTCTGCAGTGTAACGCTATCTGGAGTCGTATTCTTGGTTTCATATACCATATCGGCAATTTTTGTATACATCGTGCCAATCAAGCCTGTTTTTTCATGTCGATCCTCGAAAATCTTTTCCAATAAGTGACTGGTCGTCGTCTTTCCATTCGTTCCTGTAATTCCGATCAAGCGCATCTTTTGAGTCGGATGGCCATAAAATGCATCGGCAAGAACCGCCATCGCCCTGCTCGAATCCCTTACTACGATCACGGGGACATCGAGGTCAAGCGGCCTTTCGGCAATGACTGCTGCAGCTCCATGCTCTACAGCAAGTTGGGCAAAATCATGACCATCGACTGTATAACCTTTTATACAAACAAATAAACTTCCGTCTATGACTTTACGGTTATCATTTTCAATGGAGGTGATTTCAGGATTTTCTCCTTCATACGTAAATAAGGAGTGTAAATAAGATAGTAATTTGTGAAGCTTCATTTTTCCATCCCTCTCAACTTAATTTGAGGATTCATTATATGTGATTAGCCTTGGCTTGTCGAGAAACCAATTTCAATTATACGGGGTTATCCCGACTCCGTAAACAAAGCGGCTGATGATTCTTCAGCCGCTTTAACTATTCATATATTATATTATACTTATTCTGTATTTTCGCCAAGATAAATTCTTATTGTAGAGCCTTGTTTTACTTTAACACCTGGATCTGGGGCTTGATTTATGACTTTATCCCCATTTCCGGCAATATCAAGCTTAAGGTCGATGAGCTGGGTTTGCAACTCTTTTTTGCTGAGACCCACGACGTCGGGTACCTCGACCATGACGGGATCCGTCCAGACCGTTTCCTTCTCAATCTGGTTTTTCCTTGGCTTGACGCCCATGGCCCTAAGTGAATCCTCCATGATATTCCCAACGATCGGTGCGGCAACGACCCCGCCGAATTGTACCGTTCCTTTCGGATTATCCACTGCTATATACACGACGATTTGCGGATCATCAGCCGGAGCGACACCAATGAATGAGAGAATATAATTATTTTCAAGGTATCTGCCATTTTCAGCTTTTTGGGCTGTACCCGTTTTCCCGCCGACGCGGTACGACTCCACGAATGCTCCTTT
Source organism: Bacillus sp. ISL-78 (assembly GCF_018613455.1). Taxonomy (NCBI): domain Bacteria; kingdom Bacillati; phylum Bacillota; class Bacilli; order Caryophanales; family Bacillaceae; genus Bacillus; species Bacillus sp. ISL-78. The sequence goes on along the minus strand of NZ_JAGGQC010000007.1, from coordinate 32,287 downwards.
ACCGCTTCCTTGGGCGACAACGGATTCAAGCGCTTCCCGGACTTTCTTCGAGGTTGCTTCTGAAATCACCTTTTTCTTCGCCTGAGGGGTCTTTCGCATCAGCACTTCCCCATTTTTTGGATTCACGAGTTCCTTCGCGATATATGGTGTATACAAAGTCCCACCATTCACGGCCGCCGATACCGCTGTCACCTGCTGAATGGGCGTTACGGCTACACCTTGTCCAAACGCGGTCGTTGCCTGCTCAACCGGACCCACTTGATCCATATTGAACATGATTCCTTTACCTTCTCCGGTTAAATCTATTCCCGTCTTTTGCCCAAAACCGAAATCATTTATATATTTAAACAGCTTGTCTTTACCAAGCCGGTTCCCTAATTCCACAAAACCCGGGTTACATGAGTTCTCTACCACTTCAAGAAAAGTTTGATCCCCATGTCCTCCGCTTTTCCAGCAATGCAGCGTTGATCCTGACACTTCCACATGTCCGGAATCATAAAAATGCTCCTTTTGTAAGTCGACCTTCCCTTCCTCAAGCGCCGCAGCAAGCGTGATGATCTTAAAAGTAGATCCTGGTTCATATATACTCCAAACTGGTAAATTACGATTATACACTTCCGAGGGGACATTTTGAAAATTGGCAGGGTCGAAGGTTGGCCTGCTGGACATTGCCAATATTTCCCCAGTGTTCGGGTCCATTGCAATGGCAATTATACCATCGGGATCATATGTCGCCTCGGCATTATCGAGCTCCCTCTCCACAATTGTCTGGATTTTGCTATCGATGGTCAGCTTCAGGTTATCACCATCAACAGGGGGCTTATAGTCATCGGCCATATTCTCAAGCCTTTTCCCTTTCGCATCGGAGTAAAATTTAACGAATCCTTTTTCTCCGCTTAGTTCCTTATCATAAGACAATTCAATACCCATCAACCCTTGATTGTCAGAGCCTGTAAAGCCAAGAACATGTGAAAGATATTCACCGAATGGGTAATGGCGCTTTGAATCTTCAGCGATATATACACCCTTTATCCCTAATGCTTTAATTTCCTTCGCCTTTTCGTGAGATATCTTTCTGCCTTCCGGAATTCTGACGCTCATCGCCTGTTTCGTTAACCATTGATAAGCCTTTTCCTTTGTCATATCCAATATTGAAGCAAGCTGTTCCGCCGTCTCACCAGGATTCTCAATCTGTCTGGGGATGACATAGACTGTTGGCGCAGATATATTCGTTGCCAGCTCGACACCATTCCGATCCAGGATTTCACCTCGTTTGGCTTCAAAAGGAATATTCCTGCTCCAGGAATCTTTAGCCAGCCCCGTTAACTTATCCCCTAGATAAAACTGTACTATTCCCAATCGGATATCAATGATAAAAAAAACAACGATACCGATCGCCAATGCGATTGCCAGCCGTTTTCGGACAGTAACATTCGAAACACGCAAAAACAGGCACCTCCATTTCATACATGCTTCAATATATGCTTGTCTACTCGATGCTAGACTAGAAACTTTGAAAGAAATAAAGAGGGAATCCATTTGGATCCCCTCTTTATCTTCACTCTGTTTTCTCTATTGTCGGTATATCTTCACCAGCCCCATCAGGCTGGGATAATTCAATATTGAAGGTTTCCCCTTCATTAACCTTTTTCCCGGCCTCAAGACTCTGTTTACTCACGTATCCAGCACCTTCGGTTTTCAGATCAAGTTTTCCAACCTTAGCCAATTTCATGACATCGCGCAAGGACCATCCCTTCATGTCAGGAACTTTCATTTCGCCTTCCGTCCTGAGGATTATCTTTTCACCCTGTAAGAGTACACTCCCCGCTTTCGGGGATTGGTCGAGCACTTTACGTCCACTTCCTATCGTACTTACATCATAACCAAGTTCCTTCAGTTCTGTAACAGCTGAACTCTCGGTTTGATTCGTATAGTCTTTGATTTTATTTGCTTTTTGTTTTTTAACTTCAGAAGGTTTTATGTTTAGATATTGCAGGCTATTTTGCATGACAGGATTAAATATCTCTGACAATGGATCAGCCCCAACATAAGATACACCTAACTTGGGCTGCTTGACCGCCACATACATGACCAACTGCGGATCATCTTTTGGAGCCATTCCCAAAAAGGAGAACACATAGTTATTTTTCCCTTCTAAATATCTACCTGTCGGACCCGCAATTTGGGCAGTACCGGTTTTCCCCGCTACTTGATATCCATCAATGGCATATTTTTTCCCTGTTCCTTTTTTCGCGGAAATTACCGTTTCCAAATAATCACGTACTTGTTTTGCAGTTTCTGCCGAAATCGGTTGCCCTGTCACTTTCGGCTTAGTCGTTTTCAAAGTTTTCCCGGTATCCTGATCGGAAATGCTTTTTATCACGTACGGCCGCATCATTTTTCCGTCATTGGCTATTGCGGATGCAGCTTGGATTTGTTGAATCGGTGTGACGGTCGAACCCTGTCCAAAGGAGGTAGTCACTTTTTCAAGCTTATACTTGTATTGAATTTTACCGGTTATCTCGTTTGGCAGGTCAATTCCCGTTTTTTTATCAAATCCGAACTTAGTCAAATACTCACGGAACGTATCGGCTCCTATTTTATCCATTGCAAGTGTGGCAAAAGCGACGTTCGAGGAACGTTGAACCCCTTCCAGAAAGGTCATGCTCTTTCCTCTTTCGATTCCGCTATGATCCCCGATTTTACCAGATCCGGCTTTGTAGGTTCCTGCAACAAAGCTTTCATTCGGATTAAAGACCCCTTCCTCAACAGCCGCGGCAAGGGTGAATGTTTTCATGGTTGAACCCGGTTCGAAGGTTTCTTCAATTGCCAGGTTACGCCATGTATCCGTTAGCCCGACTTTCGTTGTCGGATGGAAGGTGGGCCGTTGCCCCATCGCCACAATCTCCCCCGTTTTGGGATTGGAGACAATCGCTATGATTTGTTCCGGATCATATTTTTCCTGCACTTTGCTCATCGAGTCTTCCAAGAATGTTTGTATTTTCTTGTCGATCGTAAGCATGACATCATTGCCATTATCAGGAGCAACGACCTTTTCCTTCTTATCCGGTAAGAGGAAGCCCCATGAGTCACTGTCATATGTCAGCTTCCCATCCGTTTCCTGCAATTCTTTATTGAGGTACTTTTCGATGCCGAACTTACCAGCCATTTCTCCCGTTTCTTCATCCTTTTCTACATAGCCAATCAGATGGGAGGCGAATATCCCATTCGGATAAAAACGTTTATTCGTCCTTCCGAATGTAATTCCCGGCAGTTCCAATTTTTCTATTTTCTGCTTGACGACCTGAGTCAAATCCTTGCCGGCACTACCAAACTCCACTTGGTATGCCCCTTTTTTCGTAAGTCTTTCATAGATGTCCTGTTCATCCATGTCGATATATTTAGCAAGCTCCTTCGCGGTCTTCTCCGGATCCTTGACATGCTCCGGCTCCTTTTCACTAAGTACTGCCCTTAAGATATAGGAGGAAGTATCTTCGGCGATGACTTCACCTTTTGTATCGAGTATGCTTCCCCTTTTTGCTTCTATGACCTGTTTTTTTTCATATTTCTTGTCGATTTTCGAAGCCAGTACCTCCCCGCCAGCTGTACCCGTCACCTGAATATACAAAAAGCGGCAGATTAACACAAAAAAGAGCAGGCCGAATAAGAAGAATAATCCGGCTGCCCCATGCTTCATATTTTTTTGTTTCTGCATTATCACTGCACACCCTTCACATTATTCTCATTTAACTTGAACCCTAGCGCTGCAGCTTTTTTCCAAATTCTCTCGTATGTACTAAGTTCAGCAACCTGCACTTTCAAATCATCATTCACTTTACCCTGATCTTCAATCGACGTTTCCACTAGCTGGATATCTTTATTCGTTTCATAGATGGCCGCTTGATTAGAGACTATTTTCACTCCCATGAAGGTGACCATGATAGCAAGGGCACATAGTAAGAAAACTTCACCAATGGATATCTTCGCTTTACGGATGACCACTGTTTGCTGTGTCTGTTGCTGCTGTTGGTCTTCATATTGCTGTTCTTGTACTTTTTTGGCTATGGAACTCATTCATGTTCCCCCTCACTGATTTTTTCTGTAATTATTGCTTTTCGGCGATTCTTAGCTTAGCCGACCGGGAACGATTATTCCCTTCCAATTCTTCTTCTGAAGGTAAAATCGGTTTTCTCGTAATAATTTTCATAGTTGGCTTGAATTCATCCGGGATAACTGGAAGTCCAGGCGGAAGATCCGGCATGCTACTGGCCTTTTTAAATACCGTTTTACAAATTCTATCTTCGAGCGAATGGAATGTAATGACGGATATTCTTCCCTCTTTATCCAAAAGCGATATGGCCTGCTCCAGGGAATCTTCAAAGACACCAAGTTCGTCATTCACAGCGATTCTTATTGCTTGGAACACTCGTTTCGCAGGGTGCCCGCCTTTACGTCTTGCCGGGGCCGGTATCCCATCCTTAATCAATTCCACAAGTTCGAACGTCGTTTCAATCGGTTTAATTTCACGTGCCGCTTCAATTTTCCTGGCAATTTGTTTCGAAAACTTTTCTTCTCCATATTGGAAGAAAATTCTCAGCAAATCATGGAATGACCAAGTATTCACGACATCATAGGCAGAAATGGCAGCACTTTGGTCCATCCTCATATCCAAAGGTGCATCATGGTTATAGCTGAAACCACGCTCCGGTGTATCCAATTGCGGGGATGACACACCTAAATCATAAAGGATCCCGTCCACTTTCTCGATCCCCCGGGCATTCAATTCTTCTTTTAAGTATTTAAAATTATTAGGAACAAGAACAATACGTTCGCCATAGCTTTCCAATTTTTCCTTAGCATTCCGAATCGCCGTTTCGTCCTGATCAAAAGCATAAAGCCTGCCCTTGTCAGAGAGCTGTGAAAGTAAGTATTCGCTGTGACCGGCTCCTCCTAAAGTACAATCCACATAAATTCCATCAGGTTTGATGTTCAATCCATCAACCGTCTCTTTTAATAACACTGTTGTATGTTGAAACATGCTAGACATCCTTCCAATCGGTTATTGAGTGACTCTATTTCTGAGGGCAGCCTTAAATATCAAAGCCAATCATATTTTCTGCTATCTCAGCGAAAGAATCCTCCGAAGCTGAAAAATAGTTTTCCCAAAGGGATTTGCTCCAAATCTCAATACGATTGGTAACACCAAGAATTACACATTCTTTTTCCAATTGGCCATATGAAGTAAGCGGCGTGGGGATATTAATTCGCCCTTGTTTATCTATTTCGCATTCTGTAGCTGCAGAAAAGAAAAAACGGGTAAAGGCTCGGGCATCTTTTTTTGTTAAAGGCAGGGCTTTCAGCTTTTCTTCTAGCAGCTTCCACTCTTCCATAGGGTAACCAAATAAACATTGATCGAGTCCGCGGGTAAGGACAAATTGCTCCCCGAGATTTTCCCTGAATTTCACCGGGACTATCAAACGGCCCTTTATATCGATGTTATGATGGTACTCTCCCATGAACATACCCTCTACCCCCACATTCTAATCTCAATGTACCACATTCCCCCACCTTTCTCCACTTGTTTTTACTTTCTCCTTCCAAGTAAAAATTACCTTCTTTTCTTATTAAGTTTATTTAGCCAAATTATTCAAATAAACGTGCATTTCCCTCGAATGCACGCAAACAAAGACGCAGGCCCACCATTAATGTCGAAGCCCCGCCTGACAAGTACTCAGGAAACAGAAAAAAAGACAGGCTGGGCTTTAGCACCTGTCTTTTTTTCACATTTCAATCCCTCCATCAGGATTGGTTAGTGGCAACCGTATTCAAAATGATCTATCCGCCACTTTTCCCCAAAACGGATGGTTTTTCTAAATGAAAATCAATTTATGCTGATTATTGAAGCGATAGTCCAGTTTCATCATATCCCTTACGAGCTCTGGCCCATATTGATTCAAGTAATAAAACACATTCCAAATCCTCTCCTGGGGTGATTCGAGAGGGTACAGCGAATTTGCTATCCGATCATATTTTTTCAAGATGACCGAATGTCGTTCCTTTGTACGGTCACCGATTTTGCCATACATGAAATTCAATTGCTTTTGAATGAATTCAATGTTCTTGTTCAACATCGGCTCGAGTCCTCTATCCAAAGAGACAGCGTGGACAAATAGCTTTTCATGGTTCTCTTCAAGCTGTGATTTCAGCGTCCCGAACAGGGTGTCAATCGTTTCATCTTTAACGGAATCAAGGTAACTTTCCACAGCATTAGCGGTTCCTTCAGTCAGAACAGTTTCCAAACTGAGTTCCATTTCTTCAAGGTCGCTTTGGATACTCCGCTCCACCAGCGTGATGTTCAACCTAGGAATGATTGGCGGCATCTTCATGGAAAACAACTCAAACACCTTTTTTAATTCTGCCCAATAGGCTATTTCCCCTGGCCCAGAAATGAAAGCCAATACAGGGAAAAGCATTTCCTGCATGAGCGGGCGTGTAATGACATTGTTGCTTAATCGTTCTGGATGATTTCTGGCTATCTGCAAGAGTTCATCCCCGGTAAATGATACCTCACCGTTTTTTCCGCTGAAACCGCCTTCTACACGTTCGAGTAAACATCGATCTTTTTTTTCTGGATCATAATAAAATAAATTAGCGGCCCATTTATCCATTTCAATCATTTTTGCATAACCTTTCGCATGCATGATTGATTGCTGTTCCTCGACCACTTCAGCAATCCGTCTACTCTCATTGACCATCGATTCAAAGTACGCCTTCTCATTTCGCCTTAAATCCGGATCTCCGGCATCGACTAGTAAAAGGCCATATTCTTTGAACCATTCATGAATCAGCTCGGCGAAAAAATCGACGAAGGTATTGGATCTCTTAATGGTTTCCTTCATATCAATCAGGAGTTTGTTCGTAAATTCCGTTTCTCCATAAGTTTCAATGATTTCCTCAAGCCACTTCTCTGCCTTTTCCGTTTCCAGCTCCACATCAGAAACCATTGTTTTATATGGCTGGTAGGAAGGATAGGTTTTTTTATCGGGTTTTCCGTTTTTCATAACATAAACATGATTGACCTCAGCCAAATCATGATCTTCTCCAGCTATCCAAAAAACCGGAATGACTGGCTGCCCCAATTTTTTTTCCTGTTCTTCCGCAAGCTTTATGATCGATATCACTTTATGAATGGTATACAGCGGCCCTGATAATAACCCTGCCTGCTGTCCTCCAATCACAACAACGGAATCATCCTTGCGCAACCTTCCAATATTCCCCTTAACTGCCTCACTGAATGAAAGACGAGACATGTATTGTTGTATGTAATCCGACAATTCATCACGTGAAAAAGAGCGATTCATCAATTCTTCATATCTATTGTGATAAATGTCAGGCTTAGACAAGTCATAGTGAAAATAATCCTCCGTTTCAAGACGGTTTTGTAAATAGTCCGATGCAAAACGGTTTAAAGATGGTAACGCGAGATCTTTCATCTCCATTTCTGTTCTCCCTTTCTCTGCAACTACAATTCTTTTTAGAGTATAACATTCCGGTTTAAGAAAACAAAAGAAGTTGCCCAGCAGCAGAAAATTGATGCGATGTTCTATGTTATGTAGTCAATATCTTCGTAATACTTGTAATTATTCCAATGGAAAACAATAGAAGGTAAGCCACGAAAAAGAAGGCGAAATTCACTCTCCAAAAACCCTTTAATACCTTATGAAAAATGATTTCTTCTTTTACCTTGTAATGGACAAGAACCACCACGAATGCGTTGATGATCATGATGAGCATGATCACCCAAAGAATTTGCATATCCCAGATCGTAATGATCAAATAATGGACGGATAATACGAACAGCAGCGTACTCATGTCCATTGCAAATTGAACGGAGCGCCGATGGTTTCCAGTGAATTGTTTGGCACCTATAAAAAAAAGTATATACCCTACGAAAGGCAAGGTAATAAATATCGCAGCAAGGCTTGAAACTACGTACGGCACATCTTCATCCCCCCTGAGACTCTTTTCCTTTGACCATCTTATATAGAGAAGACGTCAGGCAATCACTTTTCCCTTTACTCTTTGCCTCCGAGAGGATATGACCCAATATGGCATCAATTTCCGTTTTACGGCCATTTTCTAAATCTTTTAGCATGGAGGATCGATTTTCAGCAGTTGCCCTGCAAACGGATTTCACATGTTCAAATGACTCATCCTTATTTTGGACTTCCAAAATACTGGAGATTTCCCCAAAAAGATCTTGAAATAATCGGTAGTAAAAGGAGTTAGTGATTAAATCGCCATTTTCCACACCAAGTATCGCCGTTAATGGATTTATCACCGCATTGACGACAAGCTTATCCATCAGCATCGAGTGAAAATCTTCACTCATCGTAATAGGAAAACGATCGATCCTTTCATTCACTAGCGATAGTTGCTCAAGTTCCCCCCTAAAGGAAGCGATCCTTGTCATGCCGAGTCCCGTATGCTCCACGGTATTCCCGTCAAGTTTCAGTGCTCCATGCTCCACTACCCCCACATATATGTTCGGGGATTGAAGCTGCTTTAAATAAGAAATATGCCCATAGCCATTCTGCAAGAATAGCAATGGAACCTGAATATCTTTGATCCTAGGCAGTATTTGCGGCAGGTGATATTGCTTGACGGCCACTATAAGAAGATCCACATCCGATATCCCTTCCCCCAGCCCCTTGGAAATGATGCCCGTCAGCAGTCGGCTTTCACCATCCGCAATAAGACGGATTCCATCACGTTGGATGTTGGACGCCTGATCCGCAGTATGAGTATAGAGAGTCACATTATGTTTTTCACTTAAATGGGACGCAAACAGCAGCCCTATGGCCCCTCCGCCAATGATTCCGATTCTCATAATAACCTTCCTTACTTTTTGAAATATATTTTCTATTTTATCACATTATCTTTTTTAGCCTGCACCAATTTTCCCATCGTTGGAAAACGCAGCCAATCCGATTGAATGAAACGATGGAACTGCCATTAACGATGGCTCGTCATAAAATACCAATGGAAAGAATGATTTAATACGCCAATGAAGATATATTTTCTTCTTTAAGTGTTAATTTAATGGTATATTAGATACGAAAAGCTTAGCCATTTTGAAGACTTTACAGGAACAAAAGATAACTCCAAACTAACCCCAAAAGAAATTGAAGGGAAAAGGGCGGGGGATAAAAGGCTATAAGCATTTAGTAAGCTAGGATAATCCGATGATGTCATACTAGATTTAACCTAAGTTGAAATTCCACATGGCAAAGATCAGTGGGATGACTTTCAAAGGGTACTATCGGAAGAGGTTTATCAGAATTAAGGGGGAGCTTTTTTATGGAATACAAGGTTGAACGATTACTTGTAAATTTTAAAACGCTTGAGGAATTCAAAAAATTCAAAGAATACGGGATACAGGAACTGTCCATGCTAGATGATTTAGAAGGTAACATCATTGAAAATGACAGCCAATCACCTTTTTACGGAATCTTTTATGGCGATAAGCTTGTAGCTCGCATGAGCCTGTATAAAAGAAGCGCTAAATTCGACCAGTATTTTGACAATTCCAGGGATTTCCTTGTTCTTTGGAAACTTGAAGTCCTGCCTAACTATCAGAAAAAAGGTTATGGAAGAGCTTTGGTCGAATTCGCCAAAAGCCTGAACACGCCTATCAAAACTAACCCAAGAGTCCATTCACAAGACTTTTGGAAAAAGATGGGTTTTTCTGCTGTTTCCTATGATTTGGACAGGGACCTCGGAGAAAACCCGCTGATTTGGAGCCCATTTGACATACAAGATAAGAAAGAAATAGATACACAAGAATAAGGAAGCATCAAGAAAATGCGGGCGGATTTTCCCACCCGCATTTTTTATTTATTGACCCTTTCCAAATTACCATTCTTATCCATTTGGAAACTCACCTTCGGATTCGCCTTTTCGTCCTCCTGGACACTAAGTTTTCTTGCACGCTCCATGATCTGCATTAACGCACGATAATCTTCCTCAACAGCTTTCAGGTTTTCCTTAAGCAGGACATTCTCTTCAAGTAATCGGACATTTTCCCGTTCAAGAAATAGGGAACGCTCAGAAATCCGTTCTTTTTCCTTATTATCAAGCTGAAAGAATTCATCCATTTTGGTTAAATATAATATAACTTCCTGAAGGGTAATAGATTCTTTACCTTCATGCTCGGGCGTTATTTCTTCAATCGTGACATTTTCGACCGTTGCAATCGAATCCCTTTCCACTTCAGGATTATTGACTACCTGTTCTTTCCTTTGTTTTTTCGCCAGCTCTATCCCTGATTTATATTGCTTCCTAACAAATGAATTCCAACGGAACCCACAAGCAGCAGATGTCCTCGATAACTGTTTGCCCACTTCTTCAAACGCCTTTAATTGTGTACTGCCTTCCCGTATATGCCTCAGTACCACTTCAGCCAACAACAGATCCTCATCATGAGTCCACGCATCTTGTCTCGCAATCGTCATCTCTCTACCTCCTTAGCAAGTTTTAATTCATAATATGCACATGCTAGGAAAGATAGAAGATATATAGAGCGTGTAATATTTATTTTTTCTTATTTAGAAAACGCTCGACTGCAGCATGATGCTCATCACTCGCCCACAGTTTGGAACATTCCCGGATTTCCGCTTCCATTCTTCCTTTAAGCCCGCTATCCTGCCATTTATGTACCAGCAATCGTTTATAGGCCATCAATACCCCTGTCTCATGGCGAAGAAAACCTTCCGCAAACCATTCCCATCCATCCGTACCTTCTCCGACTATCTCATCTACGAAACCAAGTTCCTTCGCTTCCTCAGCTTTATGTATTTTTGCATCCAATAATAGCTTTAGCGCTTTTTGCTCTGGTATTTTTTCAAGTAAAAGCGAAGCTCCGCCCCAGCCAGTCGTTATTCCTAGAGTACCTTGCACAAACCCTAGCCTAGCTTCCCTCTTTGCTAACCTGAAATCACAAGCTGTCGCTATTTCGCATCCGCCGCCGAAAGCACTTCCATTGATTAGCGCTAATGTCGGTTTTGGGAAAACTGCTAGTTTATACAGAATTTCACCCATTTTCGATAACATAGCAAAGGCCTCTTCTTCTGTATGCAAATCCTGAAATTCCCTTAGATCCCCGCCTGAACAGAACGCCTCAGAGCCCGTCCCGGTCAGGACCAGCAACTTAACTTCATCATCGCATGCAGCTTCCGATAATATCGACTCAAGTTCGTCCATCAGTTGGTAATTCACGGCATTCCTTTTCTCCGGTCTATTAAATAGGAGCTTCATGAAACCGCGTTTATCCTTTTCAACTTCAATCACCTGATCCATGTAAACACCTTCTCCAAAATCATCGGCAAACGCGAATGATTCAAAATATTCTGCCAACTGCATTTGTAAAAAAAGCACAGAGAAAAATCCCTGCGCTTTGATTAGCGTGTTGCATCAAGAGAGCTAAGCTCTCAAGTAGGTCAAGAAATTATTTTGCGACAACTTCTTTTCCTTTATATGTTCCACATTCTTTACAAACGTGATGTGAAAGAGTCATTCCACCACAGCTCGGGCATTCTACCATACCAGGTACTTGAAGCTTGAAGTGTGTACGACGTTTTCTTTTTACAGTTTTCGACGTTCTTCTAAAAGGTACAGCCATTATTCCCACCTCCTTAAAAAATATAAAAAAGCTGGAAAAATCGGATTAACGATTTTTCGTTCCAATCAAGATTCTTTATTGTTGTCAAAAAAGTCGGCAAGCTTTGCAAATCTCGGATCAACCTTATGCTCATTTTCCTCTTCGGAAATAACAGCCCAGTCTTTCCCAGATTGAGGAGCAGCTTCATTCGAATCGACATCCTCACAAAAAACCTGCATCGGAATTTCTAGCAATAAATTTTCTTTAATTACCGGTATTAGGTCTACAACGTCGCCTTCCACAACAGTGACATCATCTCCGTAGAAATCTGCGCCATCTGCCTTTAAAAGAAAGGTTTCCTTTGTATCAATATCAATCGGATATTTAACGTCTACCAGTGTACGGGAGCAAGGTAATGTTAATTCACCTGAAAGATGCAAGTGAAAAGTAATCTCGGTCGAGCTGATATCAGCTCTTCCTTCTACTCTGATCGGAGAAACATCGCGAATTTGCGGGTCTCTTTCTCTAATGTCCAAGACATCCACCAGTTCATCAAACCGTAAATCTTTGTCCCGAATTTTTTGAAGTTGACTAATCGTCCATTTCAAATGAAATCACCTCAAGGCAACAAAAATAATTATAGCTTTCAATTATAAGTTTGTCAATATTTTTTCTTTACACTATAATGTAGTCATCCTAACTGATTGTCTAAGTTTTATGAATCATTTCTAACAAAAAATCGAGACGATTACTTATAGTAATTTTACTTGAAATACTATTTTAGCACTAAGTTGATAAAATACAAAGTTTTTCTCTGAGGTGAACGAATGAAAGCTTGCGGTTTAGTAGTCGAATATAACCCTTTTCACAATGGACATGTTTTACATGCAAGAGAAAGTAGAGAAAAAACAGGGGCAGATGTCGTTGTCGCTGTTATGAGCGGGCCCTTCTTACAGCGTGGCGAGCCCGCTATCGCCAGCAAGTGGACACGCGCCGAAATGGCCTTGAATGGCGGCATTGATCTTGTCATTGAGCTGCCATATGCTTTCGCGACACAGAAGGCTGAAATATTCGCAAAAGGATCTATTGCTCTTTTGGAATCGCTAGGCTGTGACTCCTTTTGCTTCGGAAGCGAGGATGGCAAAATTGAACCATTCATCATCGCCCACAGAATCCTTTCGGAAAATTCCGCTGCATTCGATGCCGCAATCAAATCGGCCATGGATGCCGGTAATAGTTATCCGTCAAGTGCTGCCCAGGCTTATCGTTCGATCATCCATGGTGATGCGGCATTGGATTTGACGAAGCCGAATAATATCCTTGGAAAAGAATATGTAAGTGCTACCCTTTCAAACGGCTACTCCATTCGCCCTTATACGATTCAAAGGGTCGCTGCAGGATACCATGAAACAAAGTTGTCCAAAGACCCTATTGCCAGCGCAACGGGGATACGTAAAGCCATCCATGAACACCAGGAATTACATTCTGTTTCCAATTATATTCCTCAAGCGACGTTGAATGGCCTTGAGCAATATTTAACGCGTTACCATGCCTTGCATGACTGGGAAATGTATTGGTCCATGTTGAAATATCGTATCCTTTCTTCCTCTTTAACCGAATTGGCAGAAATATACGAGATTGAGGAAGGCATAGAGCACCGAATGAAGGAGATGGCCAACCAATCTTCGAGCTTTTCTGGATTCATGGCAGCGCTGAAGACAAAACGCTACACATGGACACGGCTGCAGCGGATGTGTGTCCATATATTGACGCATACATTCAAGGAACAGGTAATTCATAATGAACAACCGGCCTATATCAGACTTCTTGGCATGAATGGCCGGGGACAAGAATATCTTCGTTCTGTAAAAAAAGGCTTGCCTCTCCCGCTCATCTCTAAACTTTCGTCCTATCGGAAGCAGGACATCGATTCGGACTTGCGAGCAGCACAGGTGTATGCACTGGGCCTGCCCGAGCCGCATCAAGTTGCATTGATGAAACGTGAATATGAATCTCCCATCATTTTCAAATGAAGAAGGATTCAAGCTTGGCCCATTTCTTAAGTGTAAAAAGCTAATCATGAAAAAAGCGCAAACAGTTGATGACTGCCTGCGCTTTTTTTCATTTTTCTTTTCCATTTAGCTTCGTTAAATAGGTTACTGCATCTTCAAAGTTGTCAACCGGAACGATCTTCATATCAGTGTCAATATCCTTTGCTGCAATGAGTGCATCTTCATAATTCGATCCCGCTGCTCCGTTTTCATTCGGGGCAAAGAATATTTCGGCTCCAGACTTATCGGCTGCAACAATTTTCTGTTGAATTCCGCCAATTGGCCCGACTGTCCCATCATCAGACATCGTGCCCGTCCCCGCTATGTCATATCCATTTGTAAGATCGCCTTTCGTTAATTGATTATAAATTTCCAACGAAAACATTAAACCAGCCGAAGGACCGCCTATATGTTCTGAATCTATGGAAATAGCCGGTTTTGTGTTCACTCTTCGATTGTCATCCAGCGAAATGCCGATTCCTACCCTATTTGGGTCATTTTTAAAAGGCTGCAATGAAAGAACGGCCGTTTTCTCCGTCTCTTCCCGCTTATAGACTATTTTAACTTCATCTCCGGCCTTCTTTTCGTTAATATAATCCATGAATTCCTGTGCAGACTTGAATTTAACATCATCAACTTGAATGATTTGATCGCCCGCTTTCAACTCTTTTGCTGCCGGCATTCCTTTTAGCACGTCCAAAACATATACACCCAGGTACTCGTATTCGACTTCTTTCCCTGCTTTTTCATATGCGATCTTAATGGCATTATTTTTAGAACCATCCATTAAGTGGAGCTGCCTGATATTATATTCTTCATCTGTTTCATCTTCGCTTCTGATGGAGGTTTCCGGATAAAGCTCCTGATATTTGCTCCACTTCGCCATCATGTAGGAATATATATTCGCCCTGCCCATCCTTACAGTGGTTAACATAAAGCTTCCTTTTGCTTCATCTCCTCCGGATACCTCAATGATTGGCTCCAATTCTTTAGCCATTCCTGGTTTCGATACATAAAAAGGTAGGGAATAAAGGGCTGATGCTATGAGAAGTATAGCCACCACCAGGAAAGTGCGTACATACGTTTTACGGCTCATCTTCAAAGGACTCCTTCCAAGTAACAATGCTCTGCTTAATTTGATCTATCTTACCTCTTGCTGCTTCTTCTCCAATACTAATTATTTCCTGTACGTTTGTAAATGATTTCGAGCTGTATTTCTCAACCCTGGGGCGTATCATGACGTCTGAAGCAAACTCCCTGCTTTTAACCAGCTCCATTTGCAGGATATCGAGGCTTTGCATGATGACGTCATATATGGAGTTTATCTCCATATCCTGTTTCACGTGGGCTACATCCACACCAATTATGATGTCTGCTCCCATATCCTTCACAACTGAAACAGGAACCCTGTCAACTACGCCGCCATCAACAAGCAGTCTGTTTCCGATTCTTTCGGGAATGAAAATCCCGGGAATGGAGATGCTTGCCCTTACAGCCGGTGCGATGGGACCTTCCTGAAAAATGACTTTTTCCCCCGTTTTTATATCAGTGGCTACCACCGCTACAGGAATATCAAGTTCTTCAAATTTCTTGCCATATGTAAATACCCTGATTAAATCCTTTGTACGCTTACCCGAAATGAAGCCCATCTTAGGTATGGTGAAGTCCAAATAATACTTTCGCTTAAATGCACGGGACAACTTATACAGCCTCTCGATATCCGACCCCGCTCCATAAAAGGCTGCAACCATTGCTCCCATGCTGCTTCCAGCAATCATATCTATCGGAATGCCTTCTTGCTGCAATACCTTTATCACGCCAATATGTGCAAACCCCCTAGCTCCTCCTGACCCAAGTGCAAGCCCGACCTTTGGTTTCGACAAAGATATCCCTCCCGCATTAACTAGTTCAAAATATTGAAATAACACTCATTCAAAGTTATGGTCTTAAACGGATTTATAGAAGCATATTATTTATATTGACAGTGAAACAAGCATGGCAGATATTCCATTGTGCGGATCATCCCTCTTTACATGTCGGTACAATCCTTATTCCATCATGCGCTTACTTTTTGAGAAAAAGACGTTCATATTTATTATATACGAATCGAACTGCCCTTATTTTGTAACCTTCAAGAGGAGGCTGAATTTTGCTAAAATCAAAATCTAAAACAGTACTGTTAGCTACCTCCGTCACGATGATGGCAGTTGGCTTGATCATCTTCCCCCAAGAATCATTTGAAGCTTCCAAAGGCGGACTGAATATTTGGTGGACAATTGTTTTCCCTTCGCTTCTGCCTTTCTTGATTTTCTCGGAGTTATTAATCAGTTTTGGGGTTGTCAGGTTCATTGGTGTCATGCTCGAACCATTTATGCGTCCCTTATTCCGTGTACCAGGAGTGGGCGGTTTCGTTTGGGCGATGGGACTTGCATCAGGGTTTCCAGCCGGGGCGAAATTCACTGTAAGGCTTCGTCAGGAAGAACAATTGACCCGCATTGAAGCTGAAAGACTCGTTTGTTTCACTAATTCATCCAATCCATTGTTCCTATTCGTTGCCGTTGCCGTTGGTTTTTTCCACAACCCTCATTTAGGGATCATCCTTGCACTTTCCCACTACCTAGGAAACATTTGTGTAGGCATCATCATGCGTTTTTACCGTTGGAAAGAAGAAAAATCCCATGCAAAAGTACTGACCAAGCTCCCCTCCATAAGACAAGCCTTTAGTCAAATGCATCGAACCAGAATAAAAGAAACAAGACCATTTGGCAGTTTACTTGGAGATGCGGTACTCTCATCCATCCAAACCCTATTGATGATCGGGGGGTTCATCATTCTCTTTTCTGTGGTGAACAAGCTTTTATTTCATATGAACATCACCGGATTGCTAGCATCCGGGGTCGGAGGAATTCTACATATTTTTAATTTCCCGGATTCCTTGAGCCTCCCCTTCATATCAGGCATGTTTGAAATGACTCTAGGTTCAAAATTAACCAGCACGGTCGAAGAGGCGACACTCTTTCAGCAAACTGTGATGACAAGTTTCATCTTAGCTTTCAACGGGTTCAGCATTCAAGCGCAAGTTGCCAGCATCATTGCCGCAACGGACATTCGTTTCACTCCCTTTTTTCTGGCCAGGATTGCACATGGCCTTCTTGCATCCATTATCACCGTCCTGCTTTGGGAACCATTCTATAAAGGCAAAATGTACAGCGGGAGCCCGATAAACGCATTCCCGGTCAGCGGATCCGGTGAACACGCGAATTCCCTATATCAAAGCATGCTTGATATAGGGCCCATTCTAACACTCGTGTTTTTGATCCTATACATCATCATTTTTACCAAAAGGCTATTCAAAGGCCTTTCGTAAACCAAAAAAGAGCATTGCGCGTTGGCAATGCTCTTTTTTCTATCCTTTCAGTTCCTCGTATTTTTTGGCCAGAGCTTTCTGGACGACACTTGGCACTAGTTCGGAAATATCCCCGCCATACTTCGCTACCTCTTTCACGATACTTGAACTCAAGAAAGAATATTGATTTTTCGTCATGATAAAGAATGACTCTATTTTATTGTTAAGGAATCGGTTCATCGAAGTTCCCTGCATTTCATATTCAAAGTCGGAAGTCGCCCTCAATCCCCTGATGATGGCATTCGCGGAAACGCTTTCAGCATAGTCGACCGTCAATCCCTGATAGAAATCCACTTTAACATTCGGCATATGGGCAGTCGCTTCAGTAATCAGTTCCAGTCTCTCCTCCACTGTAAAAAGAGAATTTTTCGCTGAATTGTTCACGATGACCACATATACCTCATCAAAAACATTCGCCCCCCTCTGAATGATATCAAGATGACCAAATGTTATTGGATCAAAACTCCCCGGACAAATCGCTATTTTGGACATTCATAGTTCCCCCTGTTCGTGTACGTTTCCCCATTGATAAATCGTAACGGCAATGACGCCATAAACTTCTTTTCTCTTAACGGTAAAGTCACCAACTTTTTCTGGCAAAGTAACATCATGGCCATGCTCACAAACAATGTATCCCATATCGTTCAGCAATCGGTATTTATGTATTTCTTCAAGAATCTCGACTAGCTTTTGTTTCTTATAAGGTGGATCAAGAAAAATCAATTCAAAAGTCATTTCCCTTTTCACCAAAGCCTTTAATGCACGTTCTGAATCATTTTTATAAACTTCTGCGCGGTCTGAAAACTTGCATAGTTCCAAATTAGCCTTAACCGTTTGATTTGCTTTAAAATCCCGGTCGACAAATATGGCTTTATCCATGCCTCTGCTTAACGCTTCAATTCCCAGTCCACCGCTTCCGGCAAACAAGTCGAGGACCAGCCCTCCTTCGAAATAAGGACCAATCATGTTGAAAATGGATTCCTTGACTTTATCAGTAGTCGGCCGGGTTCCTGTACCCGGTACAGCCTTAAGTGGTCTTCCTTTGCAAATTCCGGAAACGACCCTCATCATTCTCACCACATTTTATGACAAATTTCTGTTACTTTCCTATCCTAACATATTAGAAAAAGCTAGCCAATATTTAAACCCAATTGCCTTCATTTCCATGATGAAAAGAGCATATCATTTCGTACCCTGGATTGAAGATATCCATTCTTTTTATAAATCTTTTACATCTTGAATAATAAAGTGGTTTTTGGCAATAATGTGAATAACAACATTCCTTTTTAGGTGTTGTTGCCAACCGCGGAGAAGGCTTACGTTTCCCCATAAGCTCTTCCTCCGGTTTCTCCTCTCCCTTTGCCTTCTGGTCCTTAGTTAGACATAGAAGGACCCTGCATATTTTTGCAGGGCTTTTTTTATTGATAAACCACTTATTTCCAATTTTCTTTGTCATCATTCGCCAATGAAGTTGTCCTTCTCTTTTATGAGGGATAATGATAAAGTAATGAATAATAAGTTAGTTAGGAGAGGTTTAATTGATTCAACGTTTTATTGAAATTGGACAAGGATATTCCGATATATATGAGTTGCTGGAAGTAGGCCGCAATCAGAAACATCGAGTTGCAAGGCTATTGGCCATGCATACTACTATAATCGATAAAAAGGTAACGTCATTGGTCATCGTCATGGAGCCCACAGATCCCGGGAAATTCCAGCCGCTCTACATTTGCCGTGAAGGTATCCCTAACCCACATGCCACCAAAAACAAACGCTATGAGCTTTTTGAGAACTTGGCTGAGGAACTGGATAGGCCAATTATTGAAATCGACGTGAAACCTTCGGTGCTCTTTGCAGAAATCGAGTTGTACTACCAGCACTTAATCGGCATTTTGCGAATGAATAGATATCTGCCGCCATTAGGCTAAAAGATGTTGCTGCCCCGAAAATGAAAAAGCTGACTCCGCATGAGTCAGCTTTTTTCAAATTCCCATTTTATAATCATATTCTTTCGCTTTATCCGGTTTGGAGTTTTCGAACTCCACCTTCAAAAAAGGCTTGTAAGAAAGGTCCACCTTTTTAACGAACGAATAATTATTCAGCTTTTCCACCAGTGGTTCCACTTCATCCATATTCGTATAAAGCACGACATATTTCAACTTTTTTGAAACATAATGGATATTCCCAAATTTCCTAAGCATTTTGGCTTGTTTCAATGTATGTAAATAGACGATGATTCCCTGTCTCGCTCCAAGCATATCAATAACTCCCTTTTATAAAGGTTTTAACTAAGTGTAGCATAGCAGAATCTTTACTTTCAACCAAGAAAAAAAGATTATAAACAAAATTCTCTTACTATTATGAATATATATACTGTGAAGGGAGCCAACAAACGATGGATTTAAACCAAATTTGGCATCAATTTATTGATCATCTATTAGCTAATGATGAAATTACCCAAGCTTCGATAAAAAAGTTCACGGGAATCCCCTTTTTATATATCCATTATCATCCAGCATCAAATGATGATGATAAGCTTTCTCTCTTAATAAAAAAAGCCGCAAGCCTTTCAATGCGTGGCAAGCAGCTTCATTGTGAAACCATTTTCGTACGGCAGGAAGAACATTTATATGTATTCCGGCATCGTTTTTATGTGCCCCTGCAAAAGATGTTTTGCTGCGGGAACCTTTGTCCAGATTGTATTTTATATCGCAGTTAATCGCGTTTTGCCACGTATACGGAATATGTACAATGAAAGTTCATGCATCGGTTCATGACCATGTCTCGGCGAGGTTCCAAACAAGACACAGCCACCGAACTCCGTAGTAATGTCGAATTTCGATGGCTGCATGTTCCTGAATGTTCCCCATTTGGCCATTACCTTAAGCGGAACACCCGCAACTTCCCCCGGTTCCGCAGCTTCCCGTCGAACATCCGCCGGATGAAACAAAAAATGGATTCCCAGCCGGTGTTTTGACCTGTTCAGAAACCGCTCGGCCAATTCTTCCGCTTATTTCATCAAGAACGGATTGCAATTCGGTCTCCGCCCGCTTAAACCTTGCAACGGCAGGATGCAAATCCATGTCTCGTTTAGCTTGCCTCGTTTCTAAATTGATGCGTTTATAATCCGGATGATATTTACCGAACCTTTGAACATCTTCAAATAGATCCTTGAGCGAAGTAAACTTGGAAATAATCCGCTGGGCCTCTTTGTCGTTTTGTAATTTATATAAACTAAGGAGGTATTCTTCTCCTATTTCAGAATGAAGGATCATTTCAGCTAATCCATCAGCCTGATGTAAAATGTCGATGATTTCCATAGTAGCAAGCATTAACAAGCTCACCTCCACAACCATTTTACCATTTCTACCTTTTAGATGCTAATGGTTTGATTAAATCGAGGAAGTGATATGTACCTCAATCTCTTTTTGCAGCCCTGTTCTTTCACCTGCACCGTTCAAAATCTCCAGCTTTATTTTATGCATGCCATTCGGGACATCCTTTACGATAAATGCTGCCGTTTTCATATCTACTTTCTTTTTATTATCAATAAATACCGACACAGTTGCCAATTGTTCGGGATTTGATTCAGAAAAACCATAGTTTTTCAAGTAGCACTCAACATAGACGGAGTTGCCTTTTACAAATGTTTTTACCCGAAAGTCCTCATCTGAGTTTTGGATGCTCGATACAGTGGTGGCAGCCTCTAGTGTAGAAACACCTTGTATGGCTACTCCTGAGTTCTCAGGTTCAGGTATTTTCTTGCCACAACCCGTGGCTGCCATCAACACTGTTAGAGCCAATATCAACTTTCTCATTCCATCGTCCCCCTTTTGCCTTTATTGTTCGCCAAAAGGAGTAATTTACTCTTATTTTCTTCATTCACTTGGAGCATTCATCGCTTGAAACATATGAAGCATCATTGAGGCAACCTGAACGCTTTCCGAAAATTTAGAGACCCGATGTGGAATAGACTTCTCAAAATAATATTTCGCTTCGGTTTCAAACACATCCACTTCATGTGGATTACGCATTAATCTTTTGTACCATGCAGGCTGAACCCTCAAATAATTTCGCATATCTTCGTTTGTTTGAATGAATTCATATATATTCTGGCGCATGAAAAACCCTCCTTAATCTTTGGTGAATAAAAAAGGGTT
Organism: Bacillus sp. ISL-78; assembly: GCF_018613455.1. Taxonomy (NCBI): domain Bacteria; kingdom Bacillati; phylum Bacillota; class Bacilli; order Caryophanales; family Bacillaceae; genus Bacillus; species Bacillus sp. ISL-78. The sequence goes on along the minus strand of NZ_JAGGQC010000007.1, from coordinate 11,011 downwards.
AGCTCTCTGCTCTTTTTCTTTGGGGGGAGGACTGGTATCACCTGATTTATTCCCTTGGAAAGCAGATAGCACTCCTTGGATTGCACCGATGGCTTGATTGGCATTCGTAATATATTGTTGAATCTGCCCCATATCCATGTTTTTAACGGCACTCATTAACGAACCGATCAACTCAGTGCTTTGGTCTCCCTTTTCAACCGGCGGTGATGGAGATCCTGTATTCTCTTTGGGCTCACCCACACTGCCGTCAGCCTGCCAGCGTGGATGATCTTCTCCGAGTAAATACCACTCTTCAAAAAGTTCCTGCCATGTTGCTTGATTGCTTCTCACTTCATTCACTAAATGAGGATGTTCCTTTACAAACTCCCGAAATCCATCCACGGAGGGCCGCTTTCTTTTTGCCATTACTCTTCACCTCACACTTAGACATCGCCTATTGCACCATATGCTAAAGGTAGAAAAAAAGTGCATAAATTCCTTTTCAAATTAATGGACGTGACTGTGAAATCCAAATTCGTTATATAAAAAACTCCATTGGCAAACGGTCCCCATCGAGGGGAATGCAAATGGTTGGGACTTTTTCAATTTGAAAATATGATCTACAACAAGAAAACGGACCCAAACCGGGTCCATTTTGTTATCTCTTTATGAAATTCTGGGTGTAATACTTTTTATATACCCCGACGCCCAGACCTGTAAATTCCTCGTTCAGCAACGCATCCCGATGCCCTTTGCTATTTAGCCAACCTTCCATGACTGCAGCTGCATCCACATAGTGGGCCGCTATATTTTCACCGGCCGCCCTATATTTCACATGACCTGCATCAAGACGATTTTCCAAATCCCCCTTTGTTTCAGAAACATGGGTTCCTTCAGGGGTGTCCTTCATTTCCCGGCTATGAAGGTAAGCAACCTCCGCAGTAGCGGCATCCCATTCTAAAGGCTTCAAATCAAATCTGCTGCGCATGATATTCGTAATATCGAATATTTGCTGCTCATTTCCATCTTCCACTTTCGCCATGTCCTCATCTGAAAGGTCCTTAACTGTCACAAGTTCACCATGATAGGTCAACTCATACGGCTGTTGTTTCAATAAGGCAGAATCATTCAAAAACCGGATGCTTGAAACAGTTCCGGTGAATTTATCCAAATAAAGCTGAACATTAATATTCCCTAAATCAATTAATGGCCTCATGTTCATATCTTCCTCCGACAATTCAAAACGATAGGAATTGTGGCCAACTTCAATATCAACAGTAGGTTCCACATATAAACTGGAATAGATGGCATCAATCGATTGTCCAATTTTAAAAGGAGCGACATTGACCTCATCACCGATTCCATAAGCAGATACCACTTTTTCATTTTCAACGGCTAATTGGAAATAATTATTATAGTCCTTTTTATAAACCCACCATTCATATCCATAGGCAGACAAATCAATTCGATCCGGCTTACCATATTCCTTTTCTATCTCTTTTGCATTTTTCCCGATCGTTACTGCCAGACCTTCCGTCACTTCAGTAACCCCTACCTTTTCTGGAGAAGTGTTTTTTTCATTTATTTGTCCATTGGGGTTAACACCTTTATTACCATCAATAAGAGGGTTTCCTTCCTCTTCATCGCCGATATTAAGATAAATACCGATTACGAAAAAAATAATGATCAACACCAACACCTTACCTAAACTGCGCAGAGGAACACTCCCTCTCTCTATCTAATTTATGTATCCAATGCAAAAACCTTTCTTTCCTGATTATATCACTGTTCAATCATAATTTTCTAATTTACGATAGACTGTCCCTTCATTAAACTTATTTTAAAAATGGAACTTTTGCGAATGATTAAAATACCATGGTGGAGTTCATTGCAACTTCCACCATTTCGTACTATTATAAAATATAGGATAAAATGGTATATTATAAACATACTTGGAGATTTTCAATATATTTCATGTACATAATATTTTCCCGGTATGTCATTTTAATTCTCAATAGTAAACATAGGAGGTACTACTCGTGAAATTTGAAAGCTTTGGAATCGAAAACATCACAGCCGACTTAAACCGACTAGATGACCTAATGCCGCAATATGGTTTAATACGAGCAGAACAATGGGATTACGAAAGAGTCAGTTATGATCGTAAGTTCGAATTAAAAGAAGGCACGTTTTACCTGAGAATACTTGGCTATGCTACAGAGGGCGATGTTGGCGCTCACAGGGCCGTCATCAAGTTAATGGTTCCTCTATTAGGAAAACACTATTATCCACACGGAGTTGAATATGGTGAAGGAGAGGATTTCCCTCCATCACTAGTTAAACAAAGTGAAAAAATCCTCGCTCAAATCAAAGAAGAACTTACACAATTCAACGGCCTGTAAAAGCCGTTAGCGAAAAGTGGGAACAAAGAGAGAGGGTCATGTGTGATGCTCTCTTTTTTGTATCCAATACAAAAGCCTGATGCTTTTTTATGCACCAGGCTTTTTCGTCATTTTAAAATCCTAGAATCGCCTTTATTAAAGATGTTGTTTCGCCGCCATGATAAATCACATAAAGCAAAATGTAAACTGCCACTCCAGTAATCCCAGTGAAAAACCAAATGATGCTAGTGGCCGGACCGATTTTTTTATGAATGGCAAATTTACCTTTAAACCCGGTGGTGAGCATGATGATCCCCAAAACAGCTCCAGTTGTTGCAAGCGTAATATGGAAAACCAAAAAAATCGTATAATAAATTTTTATGTCATCGGGTCCGCCAAAAGACGTACTACCAATGAAGACCGTCCGAGAAAGATATATAGTGAAAAAGATCACCGCAAAAATCGCAGCTGCCATCATGGTTTTTTTATGGGTTTCGATTTTGCGCTGTTTAATTTGATACCAGCCTATTGCAACAGTGATGGCACTTAATACAATGAAGGCTGTACTTATCGTTGGAAGGATTGGTAAAGACATATGAAATGTAGTCCTCTCTATATTTATTAATCAACTACCATTTTATAAGAGGCAATCATAAAATTCAATAAAATCAAGGAATATTAACAGAATGCTCACTTTTAAGGAATACTCAAGTCAAATCACTGGCTATTTGCTTTAATTCGAAAATCAGGAAAAGTCAGATAAAAGACTTGTCCGCCCCAAGACAAGTCTTTTATCGTACAATTATTCTACAGTCTGAAAATCCGAAGGTATCGGATCGATATCATTTTGGCCGCCATTCTCCTTTTTGAACCAAGCAAAGAAAATGACACCCAATACATAGCCTAATACGATTTCTTGAATCACTTTCATCAGAACCCCGCCAAGCTGTTGATCCTCAAGCAATGGCAGTCCATTGAACATTTCCGGACCGCTGAGCGTTAAACCGGATAATGCGGAAGCCGGAACGCAAAGTTCCATGGCACTGGCCCAAGATTCCGCATTGGTGAATGTATCATACATCGGATCATTAGCAAATATGATTAAAGCACAGGCAGGGGTCATTAGAATGCCACTGCCGAATATATAAGCTACTTTTTTCACACCTGATAGACTTTCACGTTCGGGCAGTTGATTGACAAGCGGGAACCACATCAAAACAGCGGTCGTGAATAAAAGGACCGTGTATCCGGCATGAATCCACATCCCCGTTTTGATAAAGTCGAACACTAACGGGATATGGTACAACGAGAAAAGAACATTAAATAGTAAAAGGGCGATAAGAGGTCTCGTGAAAAACTGAAATACCGGCTTCACTCCCCTTGAATTTATGAGTGTTCTCATAAGCCAATCTGGAATCGCAATGATAAATAATGGCGGAATCACGAGATAGAGAAGTGCCATTTGAAACATGTGGGCACTGAACATGATATGGCTCAATAAATCCAGCGGCGATCCTTTTACCACATAAAGAAGGAACATGGCTATCAAAAAATAAGTTGCCTGTTTGATGGAAAGCGATGAGCTGCCCGGAAACTTCCCCCTTTTTTTTGTCACCATCCAAAAATAGCCAACGGTAATAAGTACGAGGGCGGCAAAATAATAAGGACTCCACAAAGCTCGAAATCCGAAAATATCAATAGACAAAAAATCACCTCGTTCATGAGCTTTTTCTTACTTTCATTATACCTAAAATGAAACATTGTAACAAATATAGATAAACTTGGATGAAAACCACCACATAAAGAAAAACCGGCTATCATTCAATAGCCGATTTCTTTATGGTTTATATCCAAACAATCGTTAGGAACACAAGGACCGTTATCAAGCCTACTGCAAGGCCGGAAAATAAGAACAACGCTATGGTGCCATGCCCTTTATGCTTCATGTGCATGAAATAATATAATTGAAAAATCACTTGTACAACTGCCAGCAGCAAAATGACCGGTTTAATGAACCAATGTGAAAAACCCTCAATTCCTACTGCAGCAAAAGCAAGTAATGTAAAGAAAATCATAAGTGTAAATGATATCACTTGGTGTTTCATCTCTTCAGCATTTTTCTTACGGCGATATTTTAAATCGACATTCGGGTTCGCTGAATTTGATTGTTCATTCGCCATCAGTTATCCCACCATTCCCATTAAGTATACGACAGTAAAGATAAATACCCAGACTACGTCAATGAAATGCCAATATAGACTCGCAACAAAAAATTTAGGAGCGTTATACAAATTCAAGCCCCTTCCTGCGTTTCGAACCATAAGAGATATGATCCAAACCAAACCGAAAGCAACGTGCCCTCCATGAAAACCAACTAACGTATAAAACGCGGAGCCGAAGGCACTGCTCGTAAAGGTATGATGGAATTCATGGACATAGTGATTAAACTCATAAATCTCGAGTCCAAGAAAACCAAAACCAAGTGCAACCGTAATCACAAGCCAAGCCTGCATTTGTTTAAAGTGGTTATTTTTCATATGGTACATCGCATACACACTGGTCAAAGAACTGGTCAATAACAGCATGGTTGCCACAAATGTCAGTGGTAATTCGAATAAATCTTTAGCTAGGGCTGCATCACCATTTGGAACTTTATCCTTCAATGCTAGGTAAGTTGCAAATAGTGAGGCGAATAATACAGTCTCTCCACCAAGAAACAACCAGAAACCTAAATACTTATTTTTACCTTCTAAAGTCGCTTTCTCGGGAGAAGCAGGCCAAGTGGCATCCGTGAATCTTTCATCTGTTTGCATTATGCCTTACCTCCCTTGTCTTTATCGTCCATAAGGTCCGCTTTATGAATATGGTATCCATGATCGTCTTTAACTGAACGGATAAACATTGAACCAAATGTCACCAAAAGTCCAACTATCATTATAGGCAGGGTCCATGTCTTATCATCCATATGGTATAAAGCACCGAATGCGGCGATAAATAAACCTGAAGCAATCGTTAATGGAAGAATGGATGAATTCGGCATATGGATATCCCCCAGTGGTTCTGCAGGAGTCATTTCCTTCTTCCCTTCCATTTTTTCAACCCAGTAAGGATCTAATCCGCGGACTAACGGCAGTTGTTTGAAATTATAAAAAGGCGGTGGTGATGGAATGGCCCATTCTAGCGTACGGCCATCTCCCCAAGGATCATTGCCGACCTTTTCATTCTTCACAGATGTAATGATGATATTGATGACCATAACCAAGACACCAAATGCCATCAAAAAGGCTCCCACAGTACTAATCATATTACCTGTATTAAAGCCTTGATCGTCCAAGAATGTAAATACGCGACGAGGCATCCCCATCAAACCTAAGAAATGTTGAATGAAGAATGTTAAATGGAAACCGATCAAGAACGTCCAAAATGTGATTTGCCCCAATTTTTCGCTTAACATTGTTCCAAACATCTTCGGCCAATAGAAATTGATCCCTGCCAATAAACCTAATACAACCCCACCGACGATTACATAGTGGAAATGGGCAACAACGAAATAACTATCATGGTATTGATAATCAGCAGGTGCAGATGCGAGCATGATACCGGTCACGCCGCCCATTGTAAATGTAGGAATGAAGGCAACTGCATAAAGCATCGGAACCGTGAACTTGACGCTTCCTCCCCACATCGTAAAAATCCAGTTGAATATCTTAATACCTGTCGGTACAGCGATAGCCATGGTCGCCACGGCAAAGATTGCATTTGCGATCGGACCTAGACCAGTGGTAAACATATGGTGCGCCCAAACCATGAAACCTAAGAAACCGATTAAAACGGTTGCAAATACCATCGATGAATAACCAAACAATCTTTTTCTGGAGAAGGTAGCGAAAATTTCGGAAAAGATACCGAACGCTGGAAGAATCAGGATATACACTTCCGGGTGACCGAATATCCAGAATAAATGCTCCCAAATGATCGTATTTCCCCCTGCCGCTACATCAAAGAAATTCGCACCAAACATCCGATCGAACATCATTAACACCAATCCTACGGTAAGCGGAGGAAAAGCGAATAATATCAATGCAGAAACAACGAAAGTTGACCAGGTAAACAGCGGCATACGCATATATGTCATACCTGGCGCACGCATATTAATGATGGTTACTAGGAAATTGATCCCTGCCATTAGTGTCCCAAAACCTGATATTTGTAGTCCAAGGACGTAAAAATCAATGCCATGGCCTTCGGAGTGAAGGGATAGTGATGCATACGATGTCCAGCCTGCATCGGGAGCCCCCCCTAAAAACCAGGAAAGATTTAAAAAGACTCCCCCAAAGAAAAACAGCCAAAAACCTAATGAGTTCAAAAATGGGAACGCAACATCACGTGCCCCTATCTGTAATGGCACAACCGCATTCATAACAGCAAACACCAATGGCATTGCCGCCAGGAATATCATTGTCGTACCGTGCATGGTCAAAATTTCATTATAAAATCCGGCACTAACGAAGTCATTATTTGGGATTGCAAGCTGGATACGGATAAACATCGCTTCCAAACCGCCGATTACAAAGAATAACCCGCCAGAGATAAGATATAGAATGGCGATTTTCTTATGGTCTACCGTCGTCAGATAATCCCAAAGCGTAGCGCCAAATCCTTTTTTATTAGCGTAGGTACTCACGATTTAACCTCCTTAATCAATGTTCTATTTGTCTTCCACCTTAAGCTCTAATAGATAAGCTGCCAGTGCATTAATATCTGAATCCGAAAGTTCACCGTAAGTACCGGTCATCGTGTTGCCCGGTTTATACTTCTCAGGATCCTTGATCCATTTCTTCACATTCTCTTCCGTATGATCCAATACGCCAGCAACTTTTTCACGCTCACCGAATGTAGCCAGATTCGGAGCCTGACGAGCAGCTTCAGGCCTGCTGTCATTCGGTGTCACCGCATGGCAGCCTATACAACTTTGATTAAAGACATCTTCACCCTGTTTGGCCAGATCGCCTTCAACGACAGGTTCCTTCGAGGCTTTCATATCTTTAGTCCATGCTTCAAAATCACTTTTAGACTTCGTTATGACCTTAAAATCCATCAAAGCATGTGAAGGACCGCAAAGCTCAGCACATTTTCCGTAGAATAAGTTGTTCGAATCTTCTGCCTTTTCACCATCGAATTCTAAGAAAAACTGATTGACCCCTTCTGTATTTGTATCCATCTTCCCTCCGACGGACGGTACCCAGAATGAGTGCTTAACATCTGAAGCAGTTAGATTGAAGTACACTTTTCGATCTGTCGGCACAACCAAATCCTGACTTGTTACGACGCCAAGGTCTGGATATTCAAACTCCCACCAATAAAGGTTTGCCCTAACATTCACGACAAGTGCATCCTTCGTCTTTCCATCCTTATCTTTCTTATCCATTGCCTTTGTGTCGGCTAAGTCAAAAGTCGTGACGACGGTTGGAACAGCCAGAACAATTAAAAGAAGGATAGGAATAACAGTCCAGATAATTTCGAGTTTATGACTTCCTTCAATTTGTTTTGGTATTGTTTCGTCGCCTTCCTTCCGACGGAAGCGTAGTATAACTACAACGAACAAAATAATCACAACAATAATGACCAGTACCATGATTAGTGTACTCAATATCAGTAAGTCATACTGAGATTGCGCAACATCGCCAGCTGGCTTCAGCGCGGATAGAAATGGTTCGCCGCAGCCCGAAAGGACAAGTCCTACAATGCCCAGCAGAGCAATTAGGCGCCATTTGTGCAGCCTTTTTTTCATAGCTTCAGAAACCCCTCTTTCGTCAAAATTTTCTCACAAAAATAAAAATGGGCGCAATTGCGAATATTCTCTCTATGTCAATTTCTAAAAAGAAAGAATCCCTAATCTAAGGAATTATCAAGTTGTTTCATGTAACCGCTCTTATGTATGCCCCTGTTGGTTCCGTTAATATGTATGAATGGCGGTCAGTGCTTTATTTATCAGTAAACTGGAGCCTGTAAAAGAACAGGCCGCCAGTTAATTTAAACCAAAACTAGATCAGTGTGACAATAACCATCGCTACAAATAAAATGGTCATATAATTTAAAGAATATACAAACATGGATGTTGCCCATTTAACATCGTCTTTCTTTTTATACCCCTTAATTCCCAAAATAAGCCAACCTGTACTCAATAATGCAGCAAGAATAACTAGCGGTGTTCCTAATGGAGTTAAAAAGAAAGGAATGAACATTAAACAGATGATCCATAGCATAATCGATCTTTTTGCAGCCTTGAACCCTTTTACGACCGGAAGCATAGGTACTCCAGCTGCACGATATTCTTCGACACGCCTCATTGCAAGTGCATAAAAATGAGGAGGCTGCCACAAGAACATGATCGCGAACAGGACCCAGGCGATCTTATCAAGGCCCGGGTCGACCGCAGCCCACCCGATAAGCGGAGGCACCGCTCCGGATATACTGCCTATTATCGTATTCGAGACAAATCTACGTTTAAAAACCATAGTATATAAAACAACATAGGCGAAAACGCCGAATGCACCCAGTATGGCAGTTGTCATATTAGTCAATGCAAGTAAAATCAGCCCTGCAGCAATTAAGCCGAAACTTAACGCCAATACCTTTGAAGGCTGTACTTTCCCAGTTACCGTTGGACGGTTTTTCGTTCTTTCCATTAAATGATCGATATCACGGTCATAATAATTATTGAAACTGCAAGATCCCGCCATTATGAGCGCCGAACCTGCAAGTGTATAAAACACTACATCCAGATTGCTTAAGAAGCTAAGCCCCGAAAAATGAAGAGCTAACCACACGCCGGTAAAAGCTGTAATTATATTTGAATTGACGATCCCCACTTTTATAAGTGCGAGAAAATCCTTCCAAGCTGTTGTTTCAGGTATATCCGATTGAAGGGCGGCTTTACTGTCCTCCATGACAGCTTCTGACAAACCCCTTGTTTCTGACATTTGTTTTCCTCCTTTAAATCATTCAGCACAGACGCAAATGCAAAAAAATACTTACATATGCTATAGAACATTATTTCATACTTTTTGATATTTGTAACCAAGGAAGCGTAAACAAAAAGTAAATTATTTACCAATGACTGTCGTCAATGGAATCCATCGAGAGCTATCATTCTTAATATCATGCTTAATAACAGTAAAATTTAGTAAAATCATTTCTTCAATATATTAAAACACATTTTTGGAAGCTTTTGTGAAAATTTTTCGGATATTTTTTGACCAATTTGTGTCTCAATAATTTACTGCTCTTGTAAGATGTTCATCAAGAACATGAATAGTATGCTATTATCATCATCCCCTAGGCGCACTATCCCTATTTTGCTCCTACTTGAAGGTTTACACTCCCTTTATTTCTATCAAAGTCTTTTGTAACTTTCAACTATTTCAGGCATTTTAATTAATAGTTATAATATTAACTGAACTTGTAAAATCATTCTATTTTGTGTAATATCGAGGAAGTTCGACAAATATTATGAAAAATCTTATGCTATTATTAATTTTTATGGAACAATCCTAATTTGCTACAGAGAAAAAGGTGGGACTACTAGTGAAATCGTCTCTTAAATGGTTTGCTGTTTTAACAACGATTGTAATGCTTTTCATCTTACTTGGCGGAGCTTTAGTCACGAAGACGGATTCCGGCATGGGATGCGGCAGGTCCTGGCCATTGTGCAATGGCCAATTGATCCCGGACAAAATCACGATTGAATTGGTCATTGAACTTTCCCATCGTCTCGTTTCAGGTGCTGGAGGATTCTTGGTTTTAATTTTATCGTATATGTCTTGGAAAAAAATCGGCCATATCCGTGAAGCACGTTTCTTATCCGTCCTTTCTTTTGGTTTTCTGTTACTACAAGGGTTGATCGGGGCCGCTGCCGTCATTTGGTCACAATCCGATTTTGTCCTTGCCCTTCATTTCGGCATATCGCTCATTTCCTTTGCTGCCGTCTTTTTACTGACATTGTTGATTTTTGAAGTAGACAAGAAGTTCGAAGCCGAAAAACTCATAGTTGACAAACGAATGAAATTCCATATCATTGGCGTATTGATTTTTTGTCTCGTAGTCGTATATACTGGTGCTCTTGTAAGGCATACGGAATCAAGTCTTATCTGTAAGGATTGGCCATTATGTGTAAATGACAGTCTTGCACTCCCCTCCAACCTTTATGAATGGATTCAGATGGGACACCGTGCAATCGCAGGCGCCATTTTCATTTGGGTATCATATGTGGCTTATATCGCAAAAAAACATTATAAAAATCAAAAAGTGTTATATGGCGGTTGGATGGCTGCATTCATTCTCGTATTTTTACAGGTTACCGCTGGAGCCTTTATCATTTTCTCAAGGCAAAACTTATATATCGCATTGACACACGCATTATTCATTGCCTGCTTTTTTGGTGTAATGAGCTATTTGATGCTATTGTCATCAAGAAGCAAAAAAAATGCACGGGCCAAGCAAAAAAGAAACTCCACGCACACAGTCAAAGGACAGGATGAAAAGGATATAACACCAACAGTACCCGCCCGTTAAAGTCTGATTGTTCAATCAATAATATAATAGGACAAAACAAAAGCCACCATTCCCTTGGGAATGGTGGCTTTTGTTTT